>NZ_JBLWEX010000036.1:0-8832 GCF_048323875.1 Yersinia sp. LJYL362 | reverse complement strand
GGATACGACCCCGCCGGTCACAAAAATATAATTAGTTGTCATGCTGAACCTGAGAGTTTAGGTTTAAAGACGATGGAAGAACCAAGACGGGAAAGTAGTATACCCGAACCTTGGTTTCGCTACAAACACTCTCCGCACCAGTGGGCGTTTTCGCCCTTTTTACCGTGCAGAACATCGTCTTGCTATCCGTTATAATTCAATATATTAACGCAATTAAAATTCAACAACCATCCATCAAATGAATTAAAACACCTTACATTTCAGTTTCTTGCTTTTTAACTTGCTGCCAGGCAGATTCCATTTCATCCAGTGTCGCGCTCTCCATGGTTTTACCTGATGCTGTAACTATTTGTTCTACCTGACGAAAGCGACGTTCAAACTTGCGATTTGCTGCCTGTAAGGCATTTTCAGCTTTATGCCCTAAATGGCGAGATAAATTAACGGTGGCAAACAGTAAATCGCCAATTTCCTCACCCAATTTTTCTTCATCCACCACAGCTTGTCGCGCTTCGAACATCACTTCATCGATCTCTTCGTAGACTTTATCGAGCACCGGCCCTAGAGTGTCCCAATCAAAGCCGACTGATGCACAGCGTTTCTGAATTTTATGCGCTTTCATCAGCGCGGGCAGCGCGTCAGGGATATCATCTAATGCCGAATATAACGCCTTCTCCGCCCTTTCCTCGGCTTTACGCGACTCCCACCCTGCCAATGCAGTGTCACTGCTAATTATAGCGTCTGAAACGTTTTGCGGCGCATCAGGGAACACATGCGGATGGCGGCGTACCAACTTATCGCTGATGGCATGACAAACATCATCGAACGCAAATAGCCCTTGCTCCTGCCCCATCTGTGCATAAAACACCACCTGAAACAGCAAGTCCCCCAATTCATCACGAAGATCGTCGAAATCCTTACGCTGAATCGCGTCAAGCACCTCATAGGTTTCTTCTAATGTATAAGGCGCAATCGTGTCGAAGGTCTGCTTACGATCCCACGGGCAGCCATGCTCCGGATCACGCAAAGTACGCATAATATCCAACAAACGTTGTAGTGCTAAAGCGGTAGTACCAGGGGAAGTCACTGATTGGGTCATTACTATTTATCACTTTTGTTATTTTGCACAATATCAGCGGAAAGGATAGGCAGAAGAGTAAAGTGTCCGCGCCACAGATGGCGCGGCTCAAGCCCCCAAGGATGCTTGTTTTAACAAAAGAAGTACGGCGTCTTTACGATCTGCCTATTCTCTCCGCCTCAGATACATTATTTATCAATATGCCAAAGCGCAGTAGCCGTTTATACCCTTCTCCCTTAAAGTCGCAGGGTTGTTAGCGGCGCTCACGCACCCGAATCACTTACCTGAGTAAGTTCATCGGGATTTGTTTGCTTGCCGCCTACCTGCAACTCCAATGGCTTTGGGTATAGATAATTTCAATTGCCGTGGAGCCGACGGGCGTCTATCACATCCGGCAACTGATTCAGCTTGGCCAACACCCGACCCAGCACCTGTAGATTGTAGATCTCGATATCCATATCGATGGTTGCCATCATCTTTTTGGTATCACTACGGCTGGCAACCCCCAGTACATTGACCTTTTCGTTCGCCAAAATGGTGGTGATATCACGCAGCAAGCCACTACGATCATTGGCGGTAACCCGTACCACCAATGAATAACCACTAGAATAGCTTTCGCCCCAGACCGCATCAACAATTCGCTCAGGCGCATGGGATTGCAATTCAGCTAGCTGCTCGCAATCAGCGCGGTGAATGGATATCCCCCGTCCTTGAGTGATAAAGCCAATAATTTCATCACCTGGAATAGGCTGGCAGCAGCGCGCAATATGGTGCATCAGATTGCCGACACCTTCGACGACAATGCGCCCACTGTCTTTGCTAGCATTACGCGGCGCTGGCTGATGTTTATTGTTCAGATGACGTAAAGCCTCTAAATCCGCCTCTTCCGCCGTCGGCTTATTCAGTTTGCCTTGCAGGAAGTTGACCATCTGATTCAGACGGATATCCCCCCCGCCAATCGCCGCCAACACTTCATCCATAGAATTCATGTTATAACGCGGTACCAGCAACTTCTCCGCCTCTTTCAGGCTGATATCCAGATGCTCCAGCTCGTCATCCAGCATCTGCCGGCCAGCAAGAATATTCTTGTCTCTATCTTGTTTTCTAAACCAGTTATGAATCTTGGAACGACCACGGCTGGTGGTCACATAGCCGAGGTTCGGATTCAGCCAGTCACGGCTCGGGTTAGGCTGTTTCTGGGTGATAATTTCAATCTGATCACCCATCTGTAGCTGGTAAGTAAACGGCACAATTCGGCCACTGATCTTAGCCCCAATACAGCGGTGGCCCACATCGCTATGAATATGGTAAGCGAAGTCCAGCGGTGTCGAACCTGCTGGTAAATCAATGACATCACCTTTCGGCGTAAACACATAGACCCGATCGTCAAACACCTGACTACGTACTTCATCCAGCATTTCACCGGAATCCGCCATCTCTTCCTGCCACGCAATCAATTTACGCAACCAGGCAATCCGCCCTTCGTAACCGGAACGACCGGCGGCCACCGCACCTTCTTTATACTTCCAGTGCGCAGCAACCCCCAGTTCAGCATCTTCATGCATCTGACGGGTACGGATTTGAATTTCGAGTGTTTTGCCACGCGGCCCAAGCACTACGGTGTGGATCGACTGATAACCATTGGGTTTAGGGTTAGCGACGTAATCATCAAATTCATCAGGTAAATGGCGGAAATGGGTATGGACGATACCGAGTGCGGCATAGCAATCCTGTAAGCGCTCCACTACCACCCGTACGGCTCGCACATCAAACAGTTCATCGAAGGCCAGCGACTTCTTCTGCATTTTGCGCCAGATACTGTAGATATGCTTGGGGCGACCATAAATGTCGGCTTTGATGCCTTCATCTGCCATAGCTTTGTGCAATGTAGCTACAAAATCATCAATGAATTGCTCACGATCGATACGACGCTCGTGGAGCAATTTGGCGATTTGCTTATATTCATCTGGATGCAAATAGCGGAAGCAGAAGTCTTCTAACTCCCACTTGATCTGGCCGATTCCCAAACGGTTAGCCAGTGGCGCATAGATATTGGAGCACTCTTTAGCCGCCAGCACGCGTTCGTCTTCCGGTGCATCCTTCACTTCACGCAAATGAGCAATACGCTCTGCCAATTTGATGACCACACAGCGGAAATCTTCCACCATCGCCAATAACATACGGCGCACATTATCCACTTGCTCAGAGCTCATGGAGTCATTATGGGTCGCTTTCAACTGACGGATGGCATCCATATCGCGCACACCGTGCACCAGATAAGTAATACCTTTACCGAATTGTTCGGTCAGCGTAGCTTCATCCACCACGTTGGCATCCACCAGCGGGAACAGTAGCGCCGCGCGCATACTGTCATTATCCATGCTAAGGGTGGAAAGAATTTCAACCATTTCAAGGCCGCGCCACAGCAACAATGAGGCATCGGGATGGTTTTGCGTCTGCTGCTCACAATACCGCCAGGTTTCGGCCAGGCGCTCACCTGACTGCGGATTAGGAAGCCCCAAACTGGCTACCCAATCGTCGAGAGCAAACTCGCCCGCTGGATTCAAATGTGCACTTCGTACCGCGACCATAACTTCTCCCTACTTTGCGACCCCTGGCTCCTGCATGAACAGCGCCATAGATTCAAGATGCCCGGTGTGGGGAAACATATCCAACATTCGCACCTGAGCAAGACGGTAACCAGCGGCTAACAACACCTGACTATCTCGTGCCAGCGTGGTGGGATTACACGAAACATACACCACCCGCTTTGGCGCCAGTTTAACTATATGTGACATGACCCCGGCCGCACCTGCGCGGGCGGGATCTAACAATACTTTATCGAACCCTTGTGTTGCCCATGGCTGACAACTGATGTCAGATTCCAGATTTTCATGGAAAAAAGACACATTGGGCAACGCGTTATTGAGAGCATTATACTGCCCATTCGCTACTAACGCCGCAACTCCTTCCACGCCAACCACTTCGCGGGCCAACTTTGCCAACGGCAAGGTGAAATTGCCCATTCCGCAGAACAGATCCAGCACCCGCTCATCAGGCTGCACATTGAGCCATGCTATAGCCTGAGCCACCATTTGCTGGTTGACTGTATCATTAACTTGAATAAAATCACGCGGATGAAACGCTAAGCGTAGACCTTCAATCTGATAATAGGGTTCCTCACCAATCAGTTTTTCCACATTATCACTATCACCAGCCAGATAGACGGAGACCTGCTCTCGTTTGGCAAAGTCAATTAACGCCGCACGATCTACCTCTTTAAGGGTATCAAGGTGACGTAAAACCATCAACGGACCATTAGCGGCCAAGACCAGCTCTACATGTCCAAGGTGGCGAACAGCCTGTAAGCCCGATAAACAGTGATAAAGTGGCTGTAACAAGCGCTCCAATTCAGGCCGTAAAACTGGGCAGTGCTTGATGCAAACTAAATCATGAGACTCAGTTTGGCGAAACCCCATTTGCAATCGATGCTGCTTGGGTTGATAAACCAGCCCTAACCTCGCCCGCCGCCGATAGCCGTATTCCGGCCCGCAAATAACCGGGTCTAATTCAGGGCAAGCGCCAGCCTCTCGCATAATCAAACGCTGGAGTGAATCTGCTTTGCTCATTTGCTGTAGCTGACTATTAGCGTGTTGCTGCTGACAGCCTCCACAAATTCCGAAGTGAGGGCAAGCAGGAACGACCCTTTCGTTGCATCGGTTCAACAAACGTTTAAGCTTACCGCGACTATATTGGCGCTTTTGCTCAGTAAGCTCAATTTCAGCTTGCTCTCCTGGCAACGCACCGGGAATAAAGATAGCTTTGCCTTGGTGGTGCGCTACCCCTTGCCCAAAAGGGTCAAGCGAGTTTACGGTCACAGTTAGCGTTTGTTTGGTCGTCACACGTCGGTTTGGAGAGTAGAATTGCGCCATAATGATTGATCAAGCATCGGTTTCGTCAGCTGCTAATTCTCCCACATTGGAATACCATGACCAAATACAGTCTTCGCGCGCGCATGATGATTTTAATCTTGGCCCCCACGCTGCTTCTTGGGCTGTTACTCAGTACGACCTTTATGGTCAATCGTTATAATGAATTGCAAAAACAATTAGTTAACGCGGGAACAAATATTATCGAACCGCTGGCAGTTGCCAGTGAGTACGGAATGACCTTTCGCAACCGCGATACTGTCCGTCAGTTAATTAATCTTCTTCATCGTCGCCATTCGAATATTGTTCGGTCAATATCCGTTTTTGACGCAGATAATAATCTTTTTGTCACATCTAACTATAATTACAATTCCTCACAATTAAGATTGCCGAAAGGCGATGCCATTCCCAGCTCACTGGTGCTTTCCTATCGTGGCGACTCTTTAATTCTGCGAATGCCTATTGTTTCAGAATCCAACCTGTCCAGTGACCGGGCTTCCGATGCGGATATCACCAATCGGCCATTGGGCTATATCGCCATGGATTTGGACTTACAATCAGTGCGCTTGCAGCAATATAAAGAAATCTTTATTTCGACCCTGCTGCTGCTCTTCTGTATGTGTGTGGCTATTTTGTTTGCTTATCGGCTGATGCGTGATGTCACAGGCCCTATTCGTAACATGGTCAATGCTGTTGACCGCATTCGCCGTGGGCAATTAGACAGCCGGGTGGAAGGGCATATGCTCGGCGAGTTGAATATTTTGAAAAACGGCATCAATTCGATGGCAATGTCACTGGCGGCCTATCACGAAGAGATGCAGCAGAATATCGATCAAGCCACGTCAGACTTGCGTGAAACACTGGAGCAGATGGAAATCCAGAACGTGGAACTGGGATTGGCGAAAAAACGGGCACAAGAAGCCGCGCGAATTAAATCTGAATTTCTGGCTAATATGTCCCATGAGTTACGTACCCCACTCAATGGGGTGATTGGCTTTACCCGCCAAACACTGAAAACATCCCTTACCCCAACGCAAACTGACTATCTGCAAACTATTCAGCGATCAGCTAACAACTTATTATGCATTATCAATGACGTGCTGGATTTCTCCAAGTTAGAGGCTGAAAAACTGATTCTTGAGCATATCCCGTTCTCACTCCGCGGCGCGCTGGATGAAGTCATTATTCTGCTGGCACACACCGCCCATGAAAAAGGCCTGGAACTGACCCTGCATGTTAATAAAGATGTGCCGGAACAAGTGATTGGCGATGCCATGCGTTTGCAGCAAATAGTCACAAACTTGCTGGGTAATGCAATTAAATTCACCGAACAGGGCAATATTGATATTCTGGTGGCGGTACGAGCCATAGCCAGTCAGCAGGTGACGCTGGTGGTCGAGATTCACGATACCGGCATTGGTATTTCCGAATCCCAGCAAGCCCAATTGTTCCAGGCATTCCGCCAGGCCGATGCCAGTATTTCGCGTCGGCACGGGGGGACTGGCCTTGGGCTAGTTATCACCGAAAGATTGGTGAAAGAAATGGGGGGTGATATTAGCTTCCGTAGTCAGGTCGATCGGGGTTCGACTTTCAGGTTCCACCTCACCTTGAATCTCAATGAAGCCATTCCCTCTCGCCGCCCTGATATGTCGCATCTGGAAGGGAAAACACTGGCCTATATTGAGCGAAATGCCGCAGCGACAAGAGCAACATTAGATATTCTCAGTATCACGCCGTTGCAGGTGACTCATAGCCTGACGTTAGCCCAATTGCCGATACAACATTATGATTTCCTGCTCGTCGGGGTGCCTATCCCGTACCGCAATAATATGGCGGTTCATCAAGATAAACTGATCGCAGCAATGAAAATTTCCGAGCAAGTTATTTTGGCACTGCCGAGTCAATCACAGGTAGAAGCAGAACAACTTAAACAGATCGGTGCTAAAGCATGCCTGGTTAAGCCCATATCCGCTAACCGGTTAATTCCTTTATTGTCTTATGAAAAGGCGCATTGTGAATTGCCGGTGGTAGAGCCAGTACACAAGCAACCCAAGCTGCCTTTCAAAGTGATGGCCGTTGACGACAACCCGGCAAACTTGAAATTAATGGGGACTTTGCTGGAAGAACAGGTTGATGAGACGGTGTTATGTGACAGCGGCGCAAAAGCCATTGCCTATGCCCGTGAAAATACGCTGGACATCATTTTAATGGATATTCAAATGCCGGAAATTGACGGCATCCGCGCCAGTGAAGTCATTCATCAGATGTCACATCATCAGGATACCCCGATTATTGCGGTCACGGCTCACGCCGTTAGAGGGCAACAGGAACAATTACTAAAATTGGGTATGGCTGATTATCTCGCGAAGCCTATTGATGAAGCTCGGTTGATACAAGCACTTTCGCGTTATCTGCCTGATAGTGCTCCACAGCCCCATGATGAACAGTCTCACCCTTTACAACAGTCTCACGCTTTACAACCCTCTCACACTTTACAACAACAGGGTGAGGGCGAGGCTCATATTCAGTCAGTGGCGCAATCTGAATGTAAAGAGTCAATAGATTGGCCACTCGCGGTGAGGCAAGCGGCAAATAAAGAAGCGCTGGCTAAAGACCTCTTAACCATGTTGTTAGAGTTTACGCCACAAGTGACACAGCGCGTGCAGGCGATTCTAGCCGGTAGCCATGACGATGATATTCTGAATTTGATTCACAAATTCCATGGCAGTTGTGCATGTAGCGGAGTGCCGCGACTGCGGCAACTGTGTATGACGATTGAACAACAATTACGTCAACAAACTGACGTACAAGACTTGCAACCTGAGTGGCTTGAATTATTAGATGAGATAGATAACGTCCGCTTTGCCGCCCGAAATTATCTCGGCGCAGCCTGATACCGGCACCACAAAATCTAAATAGAAAGGGCACAACGATAAGTAGTTGTGCCCTTTGTGGCAGTATTTATACTTTTACTACATAAACTCCGGTTACTGCATCAGCAGATAGAGTGAAGTATCACCACGCTGAATGCTCAACGCCAATACCGATGGTTTGGTATCAAGGATTTTCCGCAGCTCACCCAGATTCTGAACTGGTTGCTGGTTGACACCCATGATGATATCGCCTTTTTTCAGGCCGATACGCGCAGCAGCAGTGCCAGGTTTCACACTATCAACTTTCACGCCTTTCTTACCATTCACATCAGAGTTGCTCAGCTCAGCCCCTTCAATACCAGTGTAGAGATTACCGGAATCAACTTGTGTTTGGCTGCTTTGCTCTAATGTCACTTCCACGTTGACAGGCTTACCGTCGCGCAACAGACCCAAGGTCATTTTGCTGCCCACAGGCAGAGTACCAATCTCGGCACGGAAGCCAGCGAAGCTATTGATGGCTTTGCCATTCATGCTGACAATCACATCACCCGCTTTAATCCCTGCTTTAGCCGCAGCAGATTTTGGCAGTACTTGACTGATGAAAGCGCCTTTCTGCGCATCAACCTTCATGGCTTTCGCCAGCTCAGAGTTCAGCTCTGTGCCCATGATACCCAGCTCACCGCGCTTCACCTGACCAAATTCAACCATCTGTGAGGTCAGGTTTTTCACCATGTTACTTGGGATAGCAAAACCGATACCGATGTTGCCGCCATCCGGTGCCAGGATAGCCGTGTTGATCCCGATCAGCTCACCGTTCAGATTGATCAGTGCACCACCGGAGTTACCACGGTTAATTGCCGCGTCAGTCTGGATAAAGTTTTCGTAGTTTTCCACATTCAAACCACTGCGGCCCAACGCCGACACGATACCGGAAGTGACGGTTTCACCCAGGCCG
>NZ_JBLWEX010000035.1:0-8806 GCF_048323875.1 Yersinia sp. LJYL362 | reverse complement strand
GTCGCTCACAATTGATAAGCCAGGATGTTATCTATCTGCCAAAATCTCAGCATACCATTGTCGAACTGGGCGAGGCTGCACTCGGCCCCGTTCCATTGGAGATAGTGCTGTTTTTCGTGCTGGCGGTGCTGATAGCCTTATTGCTTCGATTTTTTAAGTATGGTCGTTATCTCTATTTAATGGGCGATAATTTACAAGCGGCACGCAATATCGGCATTCCAATTCGTCCGCTTATTACCTTGCAATATATCGTTTCTGCGCTGGTGGCATTTATTGCCGGTCTGGTGATTGTTGCCAGTTTGCACTCCATTAACACCCGTATTATTCACTCTACACTACTGTATGACGTGATATTAGTGGTGGTCGTAGGTGGAATAGGTTTATCGGGTGGCAAAGGCGGCATGCGTAATGTTATTTACGGCACTCTCCTTATTGGGCTGTTAATAAATGGTTTAACCATTCTCGATATTTCCGACCTCTATCAAAATTTGATCAAAGCCAGTTTCCTTTTAATTGCCCTGATTATCGACGGGGTCATTAACCCTCGTGATGAGCAAACCGATCAACAGGGCGACATCTGAGTCATTATTTATTCACCACAGGGTAGCGAACATGAAAAAATGGCAGAAAGTGGTCGTGCTGGGTTTAGCACTCAGCGTATGGGGTGGTAGTGCGTTTGGTCGCAACGATTCCGGCCCCACCAGCGTAGCCGAGCATTTCAAAGATAAGACGGTGGTACTGATCCCAATGGCAATGGGCATGGACTTGTCGCAAGGTTGGGCGCACTACATCGGCAACTCGCTAAAAGCAGAAGGTATTCACTTTGAAACACGCGATCCCAACTGGAAACCAGACGACGGCGCAGAAGCACTGACCGACGCAATTAACCGCAAGGTCGCTGCGGTTATCGTGCAATCACCCGATCTACAATCCTATTCGCGCCTTTATAATCGAGCGCAGCAAGCAGGGATTTATGTCATTCAAGTGGATAACCCGAGTAACTTCTCTTCAGATGCTTTTGTCGGCAGCAACTGGGCCACCGTGGGCCAGCTAGAAGCGCAGGCTGTCGTTAGCGGTTGTGGGGCCAATTCAACCCAAAAAATCGGTGTCATTCAGGGCGATCAAGTTAACGCCTCTAGCCTTGATCAATGGGCGGGTTTGCAGGAAGAGCTGAAAAAACATCCGGGCTTTGAAGTCGTTGCTGCGCCCTACTCCAACTGGGACGAAACCACGGCACGTAACGTCACTAGTACGCTGATCCAACAGCATCCTGATGTATGCGGCATCGTTGATTTCTGGTCCACCACCGCACAAGGCACTGGTGCGGCCATCCGCGATGCGGGTAAAACCGGCAAAATCTTTCTCGCCACAACCGGTGGCGGCGAACAGGCCGACTGCGACCGCCTCAGCAATGGCGTGATTGATGCGCTGGTATCTACTGATGTACCTAATCAATCGCGCGATATCAGCACGCTGGTGAAATATCTGCTGCAAAGCGGAATACAAGCAGGTAGCGCTAAAACCTGGATTTACACGCCGGAATCCATCACCACACGCGCTGACTTAAAACCTGGCACCTGCTGGTCTCTGAAAGCCAACGCAGCAGCCTAATCACTCCTGATCAGCCGTGCGCGGCTGATCACTTCATTTATCGGGTCACTCACCATGTCTATGCGCGAACGGGCGGCACGACTCCGCTACAATATCATTCCCAGTTATCTCATCGGCGAACTCCTGACCAAACGCTGGATCGACAATGCAATTCCGCTGTTATTTTTACTGATTCTGCTACCGGCACTCGGCCATTTTTTACCTGGTTTTTTCACTCTTTCTAGCCTGAGCGACACCTCACGGCAGTGGGGTGAATTTGCTCTGGTGGTGATGGGGATGAGCATTGTGATGCTCGGCGGCGGTATCGACCTTAGCGTCGGCGCTATCTTTGCCCTCAGCGCCTTTACTGCCGTTTCGGCCAACTCTCTGCTGGAGTTACCGCTGTGGCAATCGCTACTGCTGACGTTGGCGGTTGGTGCACTGGCCGGCGCCTTTAATGGCCTGTTGATTGGTTATTTGCGGCTACGCGCTTTTCTGACCACACTGGTCACTTTTATCCTCCTGCGCACATTGTTCGATATCTTAGTGGTGAAATACGCCTCACAAATTCAACAGTCGCCAGTGAACAATCCGCAGTGGAATTTTATCGGTGAAGAGGGTATCGGGCCACTGCCAGCCAGTTTTGTGCTGGCAGTATTGGTGGCCATCGGCCTGCATCTGCTGCTCAGCCGCATGCGCCTCGGTTGGCACATTCAGGCGGTGGGGGGCTCGCGGCGCTCGGCATGGAACTCCGGCATTGCCGTGCGCCGCACCGTATTTATCACCTATGTGTTCTCCGGTTTGTGCTGCGGGTTGGCCGGTTTTTTACTCGCCACACGTATGGGTGGTGTAGGCCCAGGAACCGGATTAGGGCTGGAGATCATGGCGCTGACTGCGGGTGTTGTCGGCGGTAATAGCCTCGGTGGCGGACGTGGCTCAATCATGAAAGGCATACTCGGCGCTATCATTGTTTTGCTGCTAACTAATGGATTAATCCGCCTCGGGCTGCCCAGCGGTAGTACCCAAATGGTACTGGGTGTGGTACTGATTGCCGCCGTCTTTCTTGATATCCGCTGGCTGAAGAACCGCCACAAAGTACTGGCGAATGTCTATGTGGCACCAATTTATACCCGCATGGGCAAAACGCTGTCAGCAGAACCGGCAGCGCAATCGGCCTGGTCACTGAACGATAAACTGGCTGACACTGAATTTATTGGACTGGGCGAGTTGGAAGGACCGGAAGATGTGATTCTCGATAACAATGACAATCTCTACTGCGGCACGCGTCACGGCGAGATCATCCGTTTCTTCGCGCCCGATTATCAGCGCTCTGAGGTTTTCACCCATATCGGCGGTTTTCCCCTAGGTTTGGCACTGGATAAAGACCAATCACTAAAAATCTGTGTCGGCGCAATGGGACTGTATTCTGTGGCAAGCGATCGCGCAGTAACGCAACTTTCCACTCAAACCCGCCGTTCGTGGCTGTCTGTGGTAGATGATGCGCGGCTGCGTGACCCCAACGATTGTGATATCGCGCCGGATGGCCGGGTATTCTTTACCGATTCCACCACGCGCTATGACGCGCACGAATGGGCGCTCGATAGCATCGAAAGCCGCCCAACCGGTCGCCTGCTCTGCTACTCCCCCGATAGCGGTAAAACTGAAACACTGCTCAGTGGCCTGCGCTACACCAACGGCGTCTGTATCGCCCACGATGGGCTATCACTATTTTTGGCTGAATCCTGGGCATGCTGCGTCCACCGCTACTGGTTCGACGGGCCGAAAAAAGGGCAACTGGAGTGTGTTATCCGCGATATGCCAGGCTATCCCGATAACATCAATCGCGCATCGGACGGCCGTTACTGGATGGCATGGCTCGGCATGCGCACCCCCACTTTCGATCTCGCATTGCGTCATCCGGGGATGCGGCGGCGCATGACCCGGCGGCTGGTACAAGATGAATGGCTGTTCCCCAACATCAATACTGGCGGTGTTGTGAAATTCAGTGAGCAAGGCGTGATTCATGATGTGTTGGGTAACTTGGGCGGCATGAGTCATCCGATGGTCACATCAATGCGCGAACACAAAGGATACCTCTACGTTGGTGGCATCTTGAATAACCGTATTGGCCGCTACCGTTTGCCCAACGCTGATCCTAACTGGACGGGCTATCACTCTTACTGGGGGAGCGTCGCATGAGCCGTTTTTCATTGCTTGATCTTTTTCGCGGTAAAGCACTGACTATTCCCCCACTGGATGGGCCATTGCAACCAAACAACGCACTGGATGATGCTGCCATCTGGCTGGCAACGTCACAGCCCGATAATTTAACCGCCGACGGTGAACAGGTACTGTTCTCCAGCGGCAACCAGTTATTGCAGTTAGCTAAGGCGCCGCACAGCGCGCCAGCTCTGCGGTGGCAATTTTCGCAGCCGATTGTCAGTATCGCCGCACGCCCTGGTGGCGGGTTGGCATTGGCATTAGCAGATGACTCATTATGGCTGTGGCAGGACGAAGCGCCGCAACCATTAATATGCCCGCATGATGCCGTGCGCTGTATTACCGCCATGTTGTTTCTGAATAGACAACAACTGGTGCTGAGCATCGGTTCAGGGCGACTACCTACCACCGAGTGGTCGCGCGATCTACTGCTAAAACATCAGGAAGGCTCGGTGTGGCTGTGGGATCTCAGCAACCAACAAGTGCGCTGTCTGGCTGACGGGCTGGGCTACCCACAAGGGATTACCCATGGTTCTCAGGCCAATACCCTGCTGGTGACGGAAAGTTGGCGTCACCGGGTGATAGAGCTAACACTTACCCGCCCTAGTGTCCGCGTAGTGCTTGACCAGTTGCCTGCTTATCCCTCACGCATTGTCGCCAGCCGCGACGGCAGCGGCTATTGGCTGAGTTGCTTTGCCCCACGCAACCGACTGGTCGAGTTTGTTTTACAAGAGAAAGCCTATCGGCTGGCAATGCTGGCTGAAGTGCCACCAGAATTCTGGATTGCACCCGCTTATGCATCCGGCCACAGTTTTCTTGAGCCGCTTCAGTGCGGAGCGGTCAAAACTATGGGGGTGCACAAGCCTTGGTCACCTAGCCGCTCGTGGGGGCTGGTGATACGGCTGAATAAACAGGGGCAGCCGATTGCCAGTTATCACAGCCGTGCCGATGGACAACGACACGGTGTAAACAGCGTACTCGATACCGGCGATGCACTGTGGGTGGCATCACGCGGCGGCAATGTGCTGATTAATTTGCACCAGGAGACACACCATGCATGAGCTACTGACATTAGATAATATCAGTAAGCGTTATCACGGTGCGCAGGCGCTGGACGATGTGAGTTTTAGCTTACGCGCCGGTGAAGTCCACGCGCTGCTCGGTGAGAACGGCGCGGGGAAATCAACACTCAGCAAAATCATGGCGGGGGTGGTTACACCGGAGCAGGGGGAACTGCGCTGGGAAGGTCGCACCGTCAGTTTCACCTCCCCC
Organism: Yersinia sp. LJYL362; assembly: GCF_048323875.1. Taxonomy (NCBI): domain Bacteria; kingdom Pseudomonadati; phylum Pseudomonadota; class Gammaproteobacteria; order Enterobacterales; family Yersiniaceae; genus Yersinia; species Yersinia sp. LJYL362. The sequence goes on along the minus strand of NZ_JBLWEX010000035.1, from coordinate 3,724 downwards.
GCCGAGTCGCGTAAACAGGGTATTGCCATGGCCTTTCAGGAGACGAGTCTAATCCCGTCGATGACCGTGGCACAAAACATCTGGCTGGGTGATGAGAAAACCTTTAACCACCTACGCAGTGTCTATATTGCTGCACAGCAATTCCTGCAAACCCTTAATTTCCCTGTTGACCCTACAGTGCAAGTTGCCACTTTGGGCGCGGCAAAACGGCAAATGGTAGAGATTGCCCGCGCAGTGCGCCTGCAAGCCAAAGTGATCATTTTCGATGAACCGACCGCCACATTAACGCCAGAGGAGAAACGACACTTTTTCGCCCTTATTCGCCGCTTACAGAAACAAGGCATCACGCTGGTATTTATCAGTCATGCCATTGAAGAGGCACTGCAACTAGCGGATCGCATAACTATTCTGCGCGACGGCAAGCATGTTATTACCGACGACGCTCAGGTTTTTAGCCGCGAAAGTATTATTGCCCATATGATCGGAAGAACGACAGAGAATGTCCCAGTAGTAACGACGCGCACACCGCGGCCTGCGGGGCAGAAAATCCTCAGCGTACAGGATCTTTCACGTGGCAATGTGGTGCGTAATAACGCGTTTTCTCTTTATTGTGGCCAAATCACCGGCATTTTTGGTCTGGTGGGTTCGGGACGTACCGAAACGGCACGTATTATTGCGGGCATCGATAAACGAGACTTCTCGCGCGGCGGCACGATTGAACTCAATGGACAACCAGTACGCTATCGTGTACCACGTCAGGCGATGAAAGATGGCATCGTCTATGTGACCGAAGACCGTAAATCAGACGGATTTTTTGAGACAGCAACCGTTGCTGAGAATCTCTATGCCGGATTGCTGGCCTCCAACCTACACCATTCACCGCTGGTTAGCCGACGGGCGCAATCGGCGCTGGCAGAACAGTGGCGACAGCGACTTAACATTCGCGCCCTCAACCCACTGGAGCCGGTGGTGGCGCTGTCAGGCGGCAATCAGCAAAAAGTGGTGATCGGCAAAAGTCTGGTACAGCAGCCGCGCTTAATCATTTTTGATGAACCTACACGCGGCGTAGATGTTGGCGCGATCAACGAAATTCACCAGTTGATTAACCAGTTGGCGGATGACGGCCTGGCGGTGGTAGTTATCTCTTCTTATCTGCCCGAGATTCTGGCGCTGTCTGATCGCATTTTGGTGTCACGCCAAGGCCGAATCGTTGAAGAGTTTGCTGCCGACCAAGCCGATGAAACAAAAATCATGTATGCCGCAGTGCATTAAGCGGCCAAACAACGGGAGAGCCAATATGGCCTTAGTAAATTATATTGATGAAGCTCAGGCAGGACCGCGCGTTAAAGCAATCTTTGATGACATTAAACAGACACGGCAGGTCGAGACGATTAACAATTTTTGGCTGGCGCTGGCTAATGATCCTGCGGCACTGGAACGCACCTGGTCGAGCCTGAAAGCGATAATGTCCCCCGACGGGGAGTTAGACGCGTTAACCAAAGAGCTGATTTACGTGGCTGTTTCGGTCACCAATGGCTGTGATTACTGCACAGTGTCGCACCTGGCAGCCGCGCGCAAGGCTGGGCTGACAGTAGGCCAGCGCAATGAGCTGCTGGCAATAGTCGGCATGGCGAATGAAACCAACCGGCTAGTGAAAGGATACCAGGTAGATATCGATCCGGCACTGCACAGTTACGCTGCTGGATTATAAATTCGAGTACGGGTTCCGAGTGCTGACAAGCTGACGAACCCGCGCCCTTGCATTAAATTTCCCTTTTACCTGATATAAATACTCGTCTAATTTTCGTTATGTCACTCAGAGATAATCCGATAACGCTCCGCAGCATGTTCCTGAGCAAAACCCGGCAGCATTGCTTGCCGTGTAACCTGATAATCTTCCCACTGCGCGACATCATGCAGCGGTGGAATGGTCACTGGCTCACGGCGATCAAAACCCACTAATGCGGCATCCACCAATTCCCCTACCTCCATCAGCGCCGAAACAGTGTTGATATCGGTGCCCGAACGCTGCCAAATTTCGGTCCGTGTGGCGGCAGGCAATACTGTCTGAACATAAACACCTTGAGGTGCGAGTTCAAGACTGAGCCCTTGTGAAAGAAACAGCACAAATGCTTTGGTTGCACCATAAACTGTCAAACCAAACTCTGGCGCCAGGCCAACAACCGAGCCAATATTAATGATTGCTCCCTCACCTGCTGCCGCCAGCCGTGGCGCAACAGCACTAGCAAGCCGTGCGAGAGCCGTAGTGTTAAGGGTAATAATCCGCTCAATATCATCCGTGGCCTGCTCAATAAAACTTCCGCTAATATTCATACCTGCATTGTTCACGAGGATCCCGATACGATTATCATCGCGTAACCGTGTTTCTACGGCAGCAAGCTCGTCGGGCTGCGTCAGGTCAGCCGGTAAGACGTCAACAGTGATACCATTGTCCTGACGAAGTTGGGCGGCCAATGTTTCTAATCGCACACCATCGCGAGCGACCAAGACCAGGTCATGTCCGCGACGTGCGAAGCGTTCAGCATAAGTGGCACCAATACCGGATGACGCACCTGTAATAAGAACCGCGGGGATCGTATTCATGAAATTTGCTCTCTTATCGATAATTTATAGATGACGAATATCATCTATAAATTATATTATGATCAGCATCATCTAAGTGTCAACGAGGATTCACTGGCAGGAATAGATTATGTATTGATGAGAGGCGACATCTATTGATGCGTTGGCATGGCATACTTTATGATGCTGCCTGTTCAATTAGGAGAAATGTATGGCCCGGGTATCAAAGCAACAAATGGCACTCAATCGCGAGGCAATTGTCGAGACGTCTTCGCAACTCTTCCGTGCTCGGGGTTTGAATGGTGTCAGTGTCAACGATTTAATGGCTGCGGTCGGTTTGACTCATGGCGGATTCTACGGGCACTTTGCTTCTAAAGATGAACTGGCGGCGATTGCCAGTCGCAAAGCACTCGATGAGTCCAGCACCCGCTGGCAAGAAATCAGCAGCGAGCCAGACCAGAATAACCTGCGCACGCTGGTGGAGTTTTATCTCTCACCGACCCACCGTGACCATGCCGAAAATGGCTGTGCGATCACAGCATTAGCCAGTGATGTGGCACGTGAGAATGATGATAATCCAGTATGTGAGGTCTATCTTAGCGGGGTGAAATCCATGCTGGCGAGATTAGAGTCCGTCTCTAATATAGAAGATCCCGAACAACGCAGACAGCATGCACTGGCGCAGTTTGCGATGATGTCAGGTGCATTAACACTGGCGCGCGCGACCGCTGGGAATAAATTATCGGATGAGTTTCTTGATGCGGCTAAAAAAGCCTTACTGAGGGAAGAGTCATAATTTAACCCTCACATATTATCAGTAGCCCCTTCCTACTCACTTAGCAGGAAAGGGCTACTACCAGAAGTAGTACTCAATGCTACGGATTCAAGGCTTTCTTTGAGTCCAACGCGCTGTGGATAGCGGCTTCCAATTCGTTAGCTTCAAATTTCGCTACATAGGCGTCAGCACCCACTTTACGCACGTGGTCTTCGTTTGCACTACCCGATAATGAGGAATGGATAATCACCGGAATATTCTTCAGGAATTCATCCCGCTTAATATTCAGTGTCAGAGTAAAGCCATCCATCTCCGGCATTTCTAAATCAGTTAATACAAATGAAATTTTATCCGAAACCGGACGGC
>NZ_JBLWEX010000034.1:0-8764 GCF_048323875.1 Yersinia sp. LJYL362 | reverse complement strand
GCCAGCATTAAGCATGAATGTCAGGGCCATAAAGAATAACGAACCAAGCACACCAATCACCGTCCACTCATCAGGGGTGAAGCCAGCAATCAGCTCTTTAGCCCAAAAAATAAAACTACCACCCGACGCCAGGTAGGAAGCATTAGAAGCGATATTGCTCATTTTCATGATCTCCCCCTCCCGGTCAGCGGGTTGGGCGCGTAGTTAAGGAATTTAGCCCACCAGTGCAGCCACTCATCTGTTAATAGTGAGTGTGGAGTTGATTGGATGACAGGGGGCTAAAACTGAAAAAGCCTCAGCGGAGGCTGAGGCTTAGGCTTAAAATAAAGAGTAACTCAAATTAAAATAAAGTATGCATCAATAACATCTAACCAGCTGATTTTTAATGGCTTATGCCTTTAAATAACGCCTGTGATTTGTATTTACTCCCCACAAGCCTGCTGCTGCGCTCACAATGGCGCCAATAAGCAAAGCAAAGAAGGACCATAATGCAGCCCGAGACAGTGCTGATGCAACTTTCTCTGCTTTATCTTTCGTTTTTTGTACAAATTCAGCATACTCTTGCTTTGCTTGATTAATATTAACTTCTGCATCTTTAAGACGTTGGTTAACAATTTCACTAGCCTTATCTTTAGCATCAATCAAGTTCTGTGTGGTTTTATCAATTTCTTGCGACGTCAAATTAGTATTCTGTTTCAATGCCTGTTTCACGGCATCTTGATCAACACCCTGTGTAATCGCATCAGTATGTCGCTTAAGTTTATCAAGTAATGATTGAATAATTTGATCGCTATTTTGCGGATCAACCACCAGCGCTTTCACAGATTCAGCAATTTCTTTCTTTGCATCGTCAAGTTGTTGTCTCATGAAGTCCGGTTGTAATGAAGGAATATTGCTCTTTTTCAGAGCTGTTACAATGTCATCTTGAAGTTTCTCAGATTGCAGGTTTGATTCGAGACCCAATTTATCAAAAAAATTGATACCTACATCGGTAGCACTTGAGGCCCCACTGCCAATGACTGAACCTGCCCCGCTAATCACATTCCCAGAAGCTGAAACTAAAGCACTAAATGCATTTCCTGCGGTTTTAACCGCTGAACTAACAAGGATACCGCCAAGAATAGTTGCCACGATAAGCGAAGTTGCCCAAACCAGGAAACCATGAATTAAACCATCATTAGCAGCCAAACGGCCAGATATGAATGCTCCGGCAGTCAGGCTGATTAGAACAGACAATGCTGACCATATGGCGACAGCTGTTCCAGCACTATTAACTGGGTCATCTGACTGTGGGTCAACCACAGAAAACCCCAAACCAGTACCAAGCATAGACAAGAGAAGAGATACAGCAATAACTGTAATAACCCCCCCCATAACGCTTCCCCATGAGATTTTTTTAACAACTGATAACTCTGTAGCTTCCATAGTTAAACTCCTTTAAAGCTTATGGTATTCGATTAGTGCTGTTAAGCCTACAAAGTGTAGTTTTATAAATAGAATTTCACCATAATTAGTTAAGTATTTCTTATGAAATAGTATCAGAGAGACAAAAAACCACCGAGGTTATCCCTAAAATAGATTTGCCATACATGGACAGCATGCAGGTATTAACGATTGCCTACAGCTAGTGATATGTGGGTTTTGAATTATTCTGTTCAGTTCGCCTTGGCGAGTATTGATTTACCCGCCCAACCACACTCAACCAGTTCGACATACGGGAAAATCACGCATGCAAAAAAGCACCTGAGCGATTAACTCAAGGAGTTGAATAGTTACCGGCCTTTCTTCAAAAGAATTCCCCAACAGAGAGGCGCATCAGGCAATTTTCCGCAGGGAATGCCGATAGTGCAATCAACAACGCCGGATACGTTTTTCTCTTGGAACTTATTTGGAGCGGTCAGTGGGAATCGAACCGGCGTCATTAGCTTGGAAGGCTAAGGTTGGGCCACTCAACTACCCCCGCATAAATGCAAAAAGGCCCACCGAAGTGAGCCTAAAAATTCTTTCGGGTAATTCTACATACGGGATTATCACGCATATAAAAAACCCCGCTCAATGGCGAGGCCTTAATTATTTAAAGTGAGGCTTATATACAAGTACCCCACTGTTTATGGAAATTACGCCAATTTCGGACAAAATGCAAGTTAATAATTAAACTTTGTCGTCAATAGTGCCAATCATGTCGTTATCGTGTGATTTTTTGAAACTCATCCTCCGCATAACTCTCTTCAATGTCACATTTAGCCACCAGCGACTCATAGAATGGCTTCCAGTTACGCCGCCATGTCCTTTCATTGAGTTCAGGAAGCAGCGCTGTAATTGCTCTGTAAGCTGTCGTTGAGGGTGTCCGTTTGTAACCAATTCCAGAACAGCGCTCACACTCTTTCTCAACTGGTACGCCAAGCCGTTTGGATTTCTCAAGGTCACGCACTTTACCGGTACCATTGCAGCGACAACGATGGGAAATTTTGCCCTTTCCGTTACAGGAATTACATAATTCGCCCACTTGCTCTTCTTTAACCCATGCATCTGTCTCACCACACCCTGGGTGTTTAACCACTTTGCGGGTGCTGTAAATTAATCCCTTTCCCTTGCAATGCTTGCATGGGCTGGTTGCCGCCGCTGAACTGCTGTATTCCTCATAGGCAAATTTAGCCAGAATCACCATGCATTGAGCCATTCGGCGGCCCGATGCTTTACCGACATGTTTCGGGGCATTCTTTATGGCGAATTGGGTCAGTTGTTCAACGGTTCTGATCCGGTCTTCTTTGCTAATGCCAACCTTACCCAAATATGCAGCCATTCCGAAACCTGCCCGAGCCTCAACCATTCCCATTGCTGCGGCCAGATCAGGCCCCTTGAGCGAATCAGAAGAGGTTGCGCGGGGCGAATCCGTAATCATCTGACTTTTGGCGCTGAACTGCTTCATTGCTGATTCTAATTTCACTATGCCGCCCTCTTCTTTAAATTTTGTGCCTGCCTGAATAACTACGGGTCTTTTGTTCCGGTTGCTGTTGGCTGCGCCGTGCCGCTTCTTCCTGATCAATTGACATAAAATGCCCGTAACGGAATTGACGGTATATTGTCCCCAATGGCCCGTTGCGGTTTTTAGTCAGGTTGATTTCTGCAATACCTTTGGCGAGGCTGTTCTCGTCATAGAGTTCGTCGCGATACAGCATCATGATCAAATCAGCATCAGCCTCAATGCTGCCTGAGTCTTTCAGGTCAGCATTCACGGGGCGCTTGTTCATTCGCTGTTCCACGCCTCGGGATAACTGACTTAATGCTATTACCGGGGTTTTATTGCGCTTGGCTAATGCCTTAAGACCGCTGGACACTTCCCCCACGGCGATATCGTGGCGCTGGCGCTCGTTAACGGATATCAACCCAAGATAGTCAACAAATACAGCAGCCAACTCAGGGTGCTTGCGCTTATGGGCTATTGCTGATTGCTTGATTTGTTCGACCGTTAACTCACTGGCGTCAATAATCCAAATGGGGCGACCAGTCATTCGACCAATACCGGCTGATATTCTGGCCCAGTCTTCATCTTTCAATTGTTCGGGTGATTTGAGTTTTGACGTGGATAGACCGCCAGCTCCGGCAACTTGTCGTTCTGCTATCTGGATCGCCGCCATTTCCATACTGAACAGCAGCACACCACCGCCTTTCTCGGTAATTTTATCAATCAAATTGAGCGCAAATTCTGTTTTACCTACCGATGGCCTGGCCGCAATCAGTATTAAATCCGTCAGATCAAACCCGCCGGTTAAAGCATCTAACTCATCAACGCCAGTCAGTAACGTGCGCCCTTCCCCTGTACCTGACATCCTCTCTTCAAGTCGGCTATACACTCCCGCCAGCAGATCATCAATATGCACGGCCACCAGCTCGCCGGTGTCCAATTTCATGTTCTGGAGGCTTTCAAGTAATCCAGCAATCGCGGACATGGATTCATCGCCAGTGCGAGCGCTACCCAAGGCGGTAATAGCGTCAGCGACTACACTCTCCGCGCTGCGAATGAAATGATTTTTCACCACCAGCGAGGCGTACTGCTCCAGATTAGCGATCGCCCATGAGAGTTTTACCGATGCGGACATTATCGCCTGGTACTCCCCCCCTAACGCCTCACCGACCAGCACTGGATCAATCACATTTTTACTCAATGCTTGTCGCATAATTTCACGATAAATATCGCGATATCGCCGGGTACCGAAAGCCTCCACCGGCAACGTAGAAAACACGTCAAACGTTTGAGGGTAGGCATCCAGATCACGTAACAACAGCGCCCCAATCACCGCGCCTTCAATTTCTTCATGTGTCATACCGCGGCTTCCTTGCGGAAACTATCCCAATTAAATACCAGAGTAGCCCCACCCCCCTCACTCATCCGGTCAACGATCCGCTCTCCGATTACGTCGCTAAGTTCACTCACCGTTAAGTTGCTAATCAGAATGGTTGGTCTGAAATTCTCATATCGGGTATTGATGATTTCGAACAGGATCAGCTTTTCCGCTTCGCTGCCGAACTGAACGCCCACCTCATCGATAATCAGCAAGTCCAAGGTGCTGTACAGGTGATAAATATCATCTTCGGTGTTTTCTGCGTCTTTCTGCCATGTGCGTTTGATGGCGCGGGTAATGCGCATCACGGAGGTCAGCAAAACACTATTCTGGTGCTCAGCGATAATCTGCCTAGTCATAGCAACCGCCAGATGGTTCTTACCTGTTCCGCACGAACCACAAAGCAGCAAACTGGTACCTGATTCCTTCACCTGTGGCCAGTGACTTACATAGCTCTTGCAAACTTCAAGGTTGCTAGCGGCTTTGTCATTGACGGGCTGATAATTATTGAAATCACAGTGCTCAAAGCGTGGGCTGATATGAGCCTCAGCGATAAGCTGCATGATCTGCGCGTCTTTGATTTGTCCGTTCACCTGATTGATTTCATCCGTTATGCAGACGGGACAACGGGAACGGCGCTCAACGACACGATCAGCAAATTGGCAGGTCAGACCAACGCTGAGGTAATCGCCGTGTGCGAGGCAGTTTTTTGTTTCATCAAAACCATGGGCAAAGTGGCGGTCTTCGAAAGCGATAATGCCAGAGGAAAAACTCAGTTCGGTTTCAAGGTCGCGGGCCTTATTGTTCAGTTCCCGCATGGATTGCTCCCATATCGTAGGCATGCCGTTGATCATTCGTTAAACCTCCCCATGAATGGAGCTGTAGTTACGCCGTAATCGCGATTGGCGAACCCTGCATGAGTGTTTTGTTTGTGGTTGCTGGCTACTGGTGGTGCCATGGTTGACCATGGATTTTCATACTCGCATCCGGGGCCAAAGAAGCGTGTAGCCTGCATAACGTAAGATGTATTGATCTGGCTCTTGGCCAGGCAGAACTTGGCGTAGCGTTCTACCCCCGCCAATAAAACCTCACAAGGGACACCCGCTTTGATTCGGGCATTCCAGCACTTAAACGCGGCGGGTTTAGAATTACTCCCCTCGCGTTTTGGGTATCTGGCCCATGCTGTTTCGAACTCTGCTGAATAATCGTTTTTAATTCGCTTAGCAGGGGCATCATCGCCAGATGGTGCAAGTGTGTTTGTAGTCTCTGTAGTAGTCTCTGTGTAATCTACTGTATGAATGGATGCGGGATTTCCACTAGCCGGTACGCTGGTTTGCCCCATACCTGCCTGTGGGTTTCCCCCATCGCTGTATGTGGAATTTCCGCATCCTTGGATGTGACTATCCATCACGCTGGGTTGGGTATCTGTTTCTAATAACAATCTCTGCAATAACTCATGGTTAAGCCGAAAAAACAGTTTTGCCGGGATACCTTGTTTGGATTCTTCAAGCACACCAATATCACGTAATTTTCTACGTGCCCCCTCTTGCTCATAACGTGTTAAACCCGTTTCTTCCTCCAGTTGAGATTGTGTTTTGTAAAACCACTGACCATTAGTGATTCGGTTGTGCCAATAAACCATTTGCGAAAGCAATACAGCGCCGGTGATACCCACCCCCAAACGAACAAATGAACGCTGGTAGGCTATTGGGCGATCCAGTAAATTCAATAGCTGGCTCATAAACCTACCCTCTGGACGGATACTTTAGGAGTCATGGATTAGTCCCCATAAATATCTGGACGTAATTGCTCTTTCGTTACCGCGCCGCTGGTGGCAACTTCAATTCTTTTCGCTAATGCCGGAGACGCTTTACGGTGCCCATAAGCAATCAAATTTAGGTAACCAGGAGAGGTGCATGATAGGTCTGCCAGTCTCTGCCACTCTTCAACTGAAGACACTTTTCGCCAACCAAGTAAGTCATGACTCATAATAAAACCCTATGACAAAATGATAAATCAAAGTTTATCTTTACGATAAATTAATAACAAGGTAAATTTATCATTCTGGGTATTTATCATTTTGCTAACAGATGGGATTATATACGAATGGAAACTAAAGACTTTAGACGCAATAATTTGCGCGCTCTCATGGGTAGCTTCATCCAAGAGGGTAAAACAAAAGCTCAATTTGCTGACGCGATAGGACTGCCCGCATCTCAACTGAGCCAGTTGGTTAGCAATAACGCAACTCGTAACGTAGGCGACATCATAGCGAGGCGTGTTGAGTCTAATCTTGGGCTAACTAAAGGCTGGATGGACGTGCCCCATGACCACTCTCAACAAATTCCATCTACTATAAATTCTGGTGAAAGCACGGCAGGAACTCGTTTTAACTTGCAAAACCTCGGTAAAAACTATACTGATCATCCATACAGGCTGGAGTTGTTGGATACACTGCATAGTTGCGGGGGTGGGAGAGTGAACGGAGATTATCCTGAAATAATTCAGTCAATAGAGATTGACCCTGAATATGCGAAGCGCATGTTTGGATCTCGCCCCGCCAACTCACTCAAGCTAACAACCGCCTATGGTGACAGCATGTTGGGGACAATTGATCCAGGGGAGCTAGTTGTTATCGATATTACAGTCAAAACGTTCAGGAGTGATGGTATTTATGCCTTCACCTATGGGGAAGGCTCCCACATAAAGCGTTTACAAATGCTGAAAGATAAGATTGCAGTTATCAGTGATAATAGCGCCTATGAGCGGTGGGAGATAAATTCTGAGAATGAGGAAGATTTTCATATTGAGGGGTTTATTGTGGGCAAGTGGCAGATGGCATACTCCAGACTCGGATAATTAAATACTGATATTTATCAAACTGACCAGCCTTGTGCTGGTTTTTTTTCGTCCAAATCTTAAAGGTAAAGTTATTTATCTTTAAATATCATTATTTTATCTTAAAATGACATTTTTTCTGTGAATTATTTATCATTTTGCTATTTACCAAAGTTTATCTTTGAGATAAATTAACTCCATCGAAAGCCAAGCGGGGTTAATCATGGAAAATCAAACAACACTACTTTTGAAAAAAATAACCAATGAGTCAGCCGATATATTCTCTCTAATTGGTTTAATACTTGAGCGAATGGATTTGGATGATGGAGTTGACAAAAAATACGTTGACTCAATATCAGCAGTAAAAACCTTGGCCCATAAATTAAATGCAGATCTAGATCTTCTTTCATAATGATGAAAACGGAAAAGCTAAATCATGAATAACTTATCTAATCGTATTAGTTCGGCTCTGGTAATGACGCCAATCGAATACCAGAGCCTGGCCTTAAATAATACCTGCGATGGTCTTTATAAGGTTGAGATGGATTCTAACTTAACGATATTTATCTTTGCAACTATTAAACGTTCTGACATTAAAGCCAAGCCAGTAATGAAACGTGTAACCGCTAGCAGCTATAAAGAAGCCCGGCAACAATTAATTTGTAATTACATTATTTTATTTGCTGGTCGCATTCCAAGTCAGGAGAAAATGACATGAGCAGAAAACAAATCACTCTTGATGATGTTATGTGCCGTATCCAGCAAGCGCAAACAGTCCTTACTCTCTGGCTAGGAACACTAACGACAGATGATGAGAACACCCCTAACATGGTTGATTCAGTACTTACAATCCTTGATGGATTATCTGATGCAATTGCTATTGAAATAGATACACCAGCAAATATCAGCTTAAATAATTTGATGAATACTACACCATCAAAAAACATTAAACCTAGATCAATGGGGAAAAAATGAAAATATTAAAATTTAAAAAGAAAAATCCTCAATGCATATCACACCGAATGGTCTTTGTTGGAAAAAGAGAAGGTACTGATATCACCACCGCTATCTGGGCGGCCCACTACAGGAAGCCAGAGCGTAATGATGATGAGGTTACTGACTTGACGATGAACATCATCAGTAATCACTGTATGGATTTTCTACCTACCGATGTTTGGCCGGAAACGCTAGAAGGGGTGCTTAAATTTGAACTTGGTGTGTTGGTTGGCGAATTCTATTCGATAAACCCACTTCCGGGAAAAATCGCCAAAGCAGTATTGGCAGCCGGTTACCGTCTGAATGAAAGCATTGCAACACAGGAAGCTACCGAAAGAGATATAGCGGTCGATGAAATGCACGTCATGTACGTCAATGCACCTGATACCACCAGCGTTCGACAGTACCTTGAAATGCTATGTGACGCCGGATATCGCAAGGTAGGCACCAACGACTATCCGTCAGAATGTTCAGCTACGTTTTACCCTACAAATAAGCAAGGCGACTAATTATGATCACATGTGAATTATTAACAATTGAACGGGTAGAAAAGGCTGTAGGGTACGACCGCACAACCATCTACCTGC
>NZ_JBLWEX010000033.1:0-8758 GCF_048323875.1 Yersinia sp. LJYL362 | reverse complement strand
CTTTGCTGGCAATACCGTCAAGATCGAGCAGTTCAATGACTTTTTCTGCCAGTTGTCGGGGCTGCATGCCAAGTTTTTTGGCAATGGCCATCACACCGTTAGCTTGATAATCGCCAAATTGAGCTTTGGCAGATTGGCGAACCTGAGGTTCGCTGCCTGCTGGAGCACCTGCTGCAATCAGCGCCTGGCTGACTTTATCTGAGAGAAGAGCCTGAATATTCACCGGGTTACCTTAATTACGCACAAAAAACATATTAATGACGCACACGAGCATCTCTGTGCCAGTTAATTCAAACGGGGCCAAAAAACCTATCACGCCAGCAGCGGGAAGGTTTGGCAGAGCGTGAGTCACAAGATGGCAGGATTTATACCATATTTGGCCCCCGACGTCAGCATCAGGCCGGTGGTTACTGTCATAAATGGAATAGCGGATTATTGTGTGTATGTACCCTGGATAATTCGAGTGAGCGAGAGCAGCCAACGCGCATGCAGCTTGAAGAATGACGGGGATAGATTAAATATGGCTGATTAGAACTAATAACTGTAGATTATGGCCGCTTCAATGCCGGAAATAACAGTTAACAGGAGAATAAAATGAGCAGCCTGAAAGATATCGTCGAATTATCGGACTTATTAACAGACTTGCCCTATTTTGAACAAAAGCTGGTTGTTTTCGCGGCTAAATTAAATCTGGATTTGACGCAATTCAGTGCTGACCATATTTCATTGCGGTGTCATCAAACAGAAACGGCACAACGCTGGCGCAGTGGTTTACAGCAATGTGGCAATTTGATGTCCGAAACACAAATTAATGGCCGATCTATTTGTTTGTTCGATTTAACGCCACCACTAGTTGTTGGGCCTTGGCAAATAGATTGTGTGGAATTACCTTATCCGGGGAAAACATATTATCCCCATGAAGGGTGGGAACATGTTGAACTGGTACTACCGGGTGACCCACAAACCTTGATGCAGCGGGCTCGCGCCTTATTACCGACTACCCTGCCAGAGGGGGTTACGACTAAGTTTAGTTCTCCGCAAGGCGAGCATGAGCGCTTAGCCAATCCAACATTTGCGGTGAGTGATGGTGAGATAACCATTAAGTTTCACCCTTATACTTTGCGGCAAATTGTAGCTAGTGAGCGTAATGGCTAACGTATATGGGTTATTTATTTCGATACCGACTATCACTTATGGTTATCACTGTGACTGGCGTCTACTCATGGATTCAAAATGAGTGCCATAGTGAATGCTTCAGTGTGCTTGATTAACGCTTTTTTAGTGTGAGACATTATTTAGCCTGTTATTTAGTCGATTAACTATTAAGCCGATATTTATATGCTGAGAAGTCATAGGGTATTTACTGCCGCAGTGGCATCCGTCAAACGGGGGAGAGAATGACTAAATTGGAAATTTGTTGCTATAGCGTGGATTGCGCGCAAATAGCAGAAAAGGCAGGAGCCGACCGGATTGAATTATGCTGCGGTCAGTCCGAAGGGGGCTTAACGCCGAGCATCGGTGCATTAATGCAGGCCAGAGAGACGGTTACCATTCCCGTACACCCAATCGTTCGCCCGCGCGGGGGGGATTTTTGCTACAGCGACAATGATTTCGCCATCATTAAAAATGATATTGCCAGAATCCGTGATATGGGGTTTGCCGGGGTGGTCGTGGGCGTGCTGGATATTGATGGTCACATTGATATGCGCCGGATGCGAGAAATTATGTCTATTAGTGGCTCATTGGCGGTCACTTTCCATCGGGCATTTGATATGTGTCAGAACCCAATGATTGCGTTACAACAATTAGCGGATCTGAATGTGGCGCGAATTTTAACCTCAGGTCAGCAACAGAATGCTGAGTTGGGGCTGGCATTATTGAAAGATTTAGTTGCCGCCACTCAGGGGCAAGGACCGATTATCATGGCCGGGGCGGGGGTTCGTCTCACGAATATGCAGAAATTTATTGATGCCGGTATTCGGGAGCTTCACAGCTCTGCTGGCCGAACTGTGCCGTCAACGATGAAATACCGCAAAGCGGGTGTGACAATGTGCGCCGACAGCGATGTTGATGAGTTTGCTCATTATTGTGTAGACGGTGAAGTGGTTGAAGCGATGAAAAGTTTGTTGGTGATGGGCGCGCCATTACCACAATCTGCTTAGATTTTGCGCATTTGCAGTGGTAAAGTTGTCAATGCCCCGGCCAATCCGACCGGGGTTTTTTTATGGTTTACGGGCGATGAGTACCGCTCGGAGTGGGGCCGGATAACCTTCAACCGTTTTAGTGGGATCGTTCGGATCGAGGAATTCAGCTAATGACTCACTGGTCATCCAATCGGTACGGCGTTGCTCATCGGTAGTGGTCACGGCCATATCGGCAATTCTGACATCGACAAACCCACATTTTTCCAGCCAGGCTTTCAGGGCTGGGGCCGAGGGAATAAAATACACATTCCGCATCTGAGCATACCGATCACCGGGCACTAATACCTGCTGGCTATCACCTTCGACCACTAAGGTCTCAAGCACCAGTTCTCCCTCATTAACCAACTGATTTTTAAGTTGATAGAGGTGATCCAACGGTGAACGGCGATGATACAGCACGCCCATTGAGAATACGGTATCAAAGGCCGCCAGTTCCGGCAGTTGTTCAATACCTAATGGCAACACATGGGCTCGCTGGTCACCCCCAAGCAATTTACGAATAGCTTCAAACTGGCATAAAAATAGCTGCATTGGGTCGATTCCCACCGCCAGATGTGCACCTTCACCAATCATGCGCCATAAGTGATACCCGCTGCCACACCCGACATCCAGAATAGTGCGACCTGCTAGTGGACTGATGTGTGGCAAAACTCGCTGCCATTTCCAGTCGGAACGCCATTCAGTGTCAATATCTAACCCATACAAAGAGAAGGGACCTTTGCGCCAGGGCATCAGGGCGCGCAACATGTTTTCCATCCCTTCACGTTGCCCCGCTGAAATCGGCGGAGTCATCTCTGCCCGCACACCCTCGCGTAAATCCAGCGAGGTTGGCGTGAGCTGCGGCAAGTGCTCAACAGCGTTAAACCAAGTTTTAAACTTACCGTGTAATGATTCGCGCTGCCAGGCACTGAGCTGAGCGGGCAGGGTGTCTAGCCATGGGCTTAGCGGGCCTTTGGCAATCAGCCGGTAAAAATCGCCAAATTCAATCATTGAGCCTCTCCCGCTTTCAGGGCAATTAACGAACCAAAATTAAAACATTGGAACCACACTTCCGCGTGCTCGAAACCGGCCTGATGCAGACGCTTTTTATGGGTTTCAACCGAATCCGTCAGCATGACATTCTCCAGCATGCTACGTTTCTGACTGATTTCCAGCTCGCTATAGCCATTCGCACGCTTAAAATCATGATGCATATTGAACAGTAATTCACCAACATCATTATCTTCAAAGTTGAACTTCTCTGACAGCACCAAGGCACCACCTGGGCGTAGCCCTTGGTATACCTGATTGAGCAGCCGTTGGCGATCCGCTGGCTCAAGGAATTGCAGCGTGAAGTTAAGCACCACCATTGAGGCATTCTCAAGCTGGATATCCAGAATATCGGACTCCACCACGTCTACTGGCGTTTCTGCCCGGAAGGCATCGATATGACGGCGGCAGCGTTCAACCATTGCCGGTGAGTTATCCACGGCAATAATTTTACAGCCTTCGACTTTGATATTACGCCGCATTGACAGTGTTGCCGCACCGAGTGAGCAGCCAAGATCGTAAATCTGGCTATTGGGTTGCACAAAACGCTCAGCCAGCATGCCTATCATCGAGATGATGTTGGAATAGCCGGGCACCGATCGGCTTATCATATCAGGGAAGACTTCAGCGACCTTTTCGTCGAAAGTCCAGTCACCTAACTTGGCAATAGGGGCAGCAAACAGGCTATCACGCTGTGGCGCTGTTGGCCCAGGTTGCTGTTGCGTATCGTGTAGAGATTGCGTTTCGCGTTTTGGCATGGCTGTCATTGACTAAGTAAGAAATGAACAAGAAATTAAAGGCGCGTATTATAACAGAAAACAGAACAAATGAGCGCGATAAAGCGCGAGTGGATAGTCGAGAGGTGAGGGCAGGCATGAAGGCGGCAATTAGCCGCCCGAACTAACTGTGTTCCGTTTGGGAACCGAGCAACAATCCGAACAGGCCTATTAGGTCAGGCTGAAAATCTGATCCCAAGGCAGGTAGTAAATATTAGCAATAATCATCAAAACCAACGAAACATAGGTGGCGCTCATCCCGGAGCGGCGCCAGCGAATTTCGCGATGACGTAAACCATAATAATGTAGCAGGCGGCCAACTATCAGCATCAATCCACAGATATGGAGCATCCATGTTTCAGCACCGTTCATTTCCATCATAATGAGTAAAATGACAGCAATAGGAATATATTCCACAGCGTTGCCATGTACACGGATGGCGGTTTGTAATTCATAAAAACCACCGTCGCCATAAGCGACTCGGTACTGATTTCTCAATTTAACTACATCAAATGAAAGCTTGATCAATAACAGTGCGCCCAACACCACATAAAGCGAGCTAACCATTTTTAACTCCATTGCCCAACATAGACTGGCCAGATAATGATAACCGCCTACCGTGTTACTGTCGCTAGAAAAATGGTAGGAATCACATTTCTTGATACTCGGTTTAGTGTTTGGAATGATGAACTTGTAAGACAGGGATAAACATGACCTGTAGGTAGTGCTGTGTTTGGGTGAAAAATGCACAGTCAGGGTTAAAACAGCGTATCTTGTTCCGGCCAATCTGGGGCTGGGGGTAAGGTGGCAATCACGGTGGCTAATTGCTGCCAAATCTTTTGTGCTTGTTGGGGGGAGTCGCTGTTATCTGGTGTGTGAATGAAAACATAGGGCTGATACTGTTGTTCCCATAGCGGTAGTTTTTGCAACCAAGGCGCAAACAATGCCAGGTTATCCTCCCATTGGTCACCACCAATAAAGCGTACCAACGGCTGACTGCCGGTGACGATCGCGTGCACAGGAAGGCGCGGTTTTTTACTTTGCGCGTCACGAACCGCTTCAGTGAGAGGCTTCGCCGCGTGAATAGGGCGGCTATCAAGCATCACTCGATTGACTGCTCGCTGGTGCAAGCCTTGGTTGAGCGCGCGTTCGGCATCACCTTTGGCAAAAAATTCTGGGTGACGCACTTCCACGCCATAATGGAAACCCGCCGGCAATTTATCAATAAATTGCCATAAACGATGGAGGTCATTTGGCCCGAAAGCGGCGGGTAGCTGTAACCATAATTGTCCAATCCGATCATGCAGCGGGGACAGACATTGGTAAAAGGCTTGCAGATCCTTATCACAGTCACGCAGAGCCGCTTGATGGCTGATTGTCGCCGGGAATTTAAAGCAAAAGCGGAAGTTATCGGGCGTCATATCGCGCCAGCGTTGTACTATTTCCAGCCGTGGCAGTGCATAAAAAGTAGTATTCCCTTCAACACAGTTAAAGTAGCGACTGTAATCAGCCAAGTCCTTGATACCCAAACGGTTCCAGGTTGGGTGTTGCCATTGCGGCAGTCCTATATACATCTTTTACCCTTCTTACTTGGCGCTACAAGTCGCAGTTAGCACAAATTTAACGTTACGCGCTCAGGGCTGCAAGGATCTCGGTACTGTTGCGTACGCGGGAGATGCGGGGGAAGATTTTTTCAACCGCGAATTGCTGCATTTCAGTGCTGGCAGTACTGCAACCATCTTCTGCAATCACGAGTTCATAACCGTGCTCCCAGGCGGCGCGGGCGGTGGATTCAACGCCAATATTGGTGGCAATTCCCGCCAGCACTATGGTTTTGATCCCGCGGCGACGCAGTTGTAAATCTAAATCGGTACCGTAAAACGCCCCCCATTGGTGTTTTATTACTTTGATATCGCTATCTGTAACTGCAAGTTCTGACGGGAAAGTCCACCATGACTCAGGTAAACCACCTGCCGGACTTGGGCTAGGTTGGTCGACCGGTTGTTTCAGCGCCTCAGCAAATGAATCTGACCAACCCACGCGCACGAAAACCACAGGGGCACCGAGCTTACGAAAGCGTTCTGCCAGGCCAGCATTGGTCGCGACGACCTGCTCTGCACTGTAAGGGCCTTTAGCAAAGGGTAAAATTCCCTGTTGCAAATCAATTAGTACCAATGCGGTGGTTTTTGCATCAAGTTTCATGGTGTTATGCCTCGGTATCATTGGATAAATTCTGGACGATAAACTTAATCTGCTGACCAGTTTATGCCAACATATGTTATCGGGACGTCCTTGTGAGGAGATAATTTTGTTAAATGATGTGTTAAAACAGTACTGAAAGAGGTTTTGTCGTGCCTGAGCTGTGCGTTCGCTCTTATCTACGCCACGAATTTCCTTTATAATGACCCCCTTTTTTCAACACTCTTTAATCCAAAATACCTATGCCTATATATGAATATGCGTGTAGCGCTTGCAACCATCGATTAGAGAAATTGCAAAAATTTTCCGACGCGCCACTGACTCAATGTCCTGCGTGTCATCAGCCCGCGTTATCGAAACTTATCTCTGCGGCCGGCTTTCAATTGAAAGGCACCGGTTGGTACGCGACAGATTTCAAGCCGGGCAGTAACAGCAAACCAGATAATAAAAGTAAACCAGACAGTAGTAGCTGAGGCTCAAATTAGGGCTCATCAGAAAATAGCCGCACGGGCAGTGCATAACGCGTGCGGCATCGGCTGAGTAAAAGGATATTGTATGCGTACTGAGTATTGCGGGCAGTTGAATCTGTCCCATGTTGGCCAAGAAGTGACACTTTGTGGTTGGGTTAACCGTCGTCGTGATCTCGGTGGCCTGATTTTTATTGATATGCGTGACCGCGAAGGCATTGTTCAGGTATTCTTCGATCCCGACCATAAAGCCGCTTACGAGCAAGCTTCTGAACTGCGCAATGAGTTCTGTATCCAGATTACCGGTACTGTGCGCGCACGTCCTGACAGCCAAATCAACAAAGATATGTCGACCGGTGAAGTGGAAATCTTTGCCAATACACTGAATATTATCAACCGTTCTGAGCCGTTGCCACTGGACTCAAATCAGACTAACAGCGAAGAGCAGCGCCTGAAATATCGCTATCTGGATTTGCGTCGCCCTGAGATGGCCGATCGCCTGAAAACGCGCGCTAAAATTACCAGCTTTGTGCGCCGCTTCATGGACAGCCATGGTTTCCTGGATATTGAAACCCCGATGCTGACCAAAGCGACGCCGGAAGGTGCGCGTGACTATCTGGTGCCAAGCCGTGTACATAAAGGCAAGTTCTATGCACTGCCACAGTCACCGCAGTTGTTCAAACAACTGCTGATGATGTCTGGTTTTGATCGCTACTATCAGATTGTAAAATGCTTCCGTGATGAAGATTTACGTGCTGACCGTCAGCCAGAATTTACTCAGATCGATGTTGAAACCTCTTTCATGACCGCCGACCAAGTGCGTGAAGTGATGGAGAAACTGGTGCGCGAATTGTGGCAGGAAACCAAAGGCGTCGATCTCGGTGATTTCCCGGTGATGACCTTTGCCGAAGCTATGCGCCGCTACGGTTCTGATAAGCCGGATCTGCGCAACCCAATGGAATTGGTGGATGTCGCTGATTTAGTTAAAGATGTCGAGTTTAAAGTCTTCTCCGGCCCAGCCAATGATGCCAAAGGCCGTGTCGCAGCATTGCGGGTACCGGGTGGCGCGCAGGTCACGCGTAAGCAAATTGATGAATACGGTCAGTTTGTCGGTATTTATGGTGCGAAAGGCTTGGCATGGTTGAAAGTTAATGATCGTGCTGCTGGCGTTGAGGGGGTACAAAGCCCAATCGCTAAGTTCCTCAGTGCTGATGTGCTGGAAGCTATTCTGGCCCGCACTCAGGCTGAAAGCGGCGATATCCTGTTCTTTGGTGCTGACAGCTTTAAAGTGGTGACGGATGCGATGGGCGCGTTGCGTCTAAAAGTCGGCCGTGACCTGGGATTGACCAAACTGGATTCATGGGCACCGTTGTGGGTCGTTGACTTCCCAATGTTCGAAGACGATAGCGAAGGCGGCTTGTCTGCCATGCATCATCCGTTCACTGCACCTAAAGACATGAGCCCGGAGCAACTGGCTGCGGCACCGACTACCGCTATCGCCAATGCTTACGATATGGTCATTAACGGCTACGAAGTGGGTGGCGGTTCAGTGCGTATTCACCGCACTGAAATGCAGCAACAAGTGTTTGGTATTCTGGGCATCAATGAAGAAGAACAGCGTGAGAAGTTTGGCTTCCTGCTGGATGCATTGAAATTCGGTACCCCACCACATGCGGGCCTGGCTTTTGGTTTGGATCGTCTGGTTATGCTGTTGACCGGTACTGATAACATTCGTGATGTTATTGCCTTCCCGAAAACCACGGCTGCGGCTTGTCTGATGACTGATGCGCCAAGTTTTGCCAATCCTGCTTCACTGCAAGAGCTGTCTATCAGCGTGGTAGCGAAGAAAGGGGCCACTGATAGCTCGGCAGAAGAGAATCAGTAATGAATTATAAGCGGCCTGAGTCTATTTTGGCGGTGATCTACGCCAGAAACAGTGGCCGGGTGTTGATGTTACAACGGCGTGATGATCCTGATTTTTGGCAGTCGGTCACCGGCAGTCTGGAAGGTGATGAAACGCCGTTGGAAACCGCCCAGCGCGAAGTAAAGGAAGAAGTCGGCATTGATATACTGGGTGAAAATC
>NZ_JBLWEX010000032.1:0-8701 GCF_048323875.1 Yersinia sp. LJYL362 | reverse complement strand
TGGAAATGGCCGGGCTACGCGCTGATATCTTATCGCCAGTCAAAGAAACCGGTACTTTGCTCGGGCATGTCACGGCAGAGGCCGCACAAGAGTGTGGTTTGTTGGCTGGAACGCCAGTAGTGATGGGCGGCGGTGACGTACAACTCGGCTGCTTAGGGTTAGGAGTGGTACAACCGGGGCAGACAGCGGTGTTGGGGGGCACTTTCTGGCAACAGGTGGTTAACTTACCCAAACCGATTACTGATCCCAATATGAATACACGCATTAACCCTCACGTCATTCCCGGCATGGTGCAAGCAGAATCCATCAGCTTCTTTACCGGCCTGACCATGCGCTGGTTCCGTGATGCATTCTGTGCCGAAGAGAAATTACTCGCCCAGCGGTTAGGGATTGATACTTATAGTTTGCTGGAAGATATGGCGGCGCGGGTGCCTGCTGGTGCTTACGGAGTGATGCCCATTTTCTCTGATGTTATGCGCTTTAAATCCTGGTATCACGCCGCACCTTCCTTTATTAACCTGTCGCTCGACCCTGAAAAATGCAACAAAGCCACTTTATTCCGTGCGTTGGAAGAGAACGCAGCAATCGTTTCGGCCTGTAACTTGGCACAAATTGCGGAATTCTCCGGTGTCAAAGCCTCGTCAGTGGTATTTGCCGGCGGCGGTTCAAAAGGCAAACTATGGAGTCAGATTCTGGCGGATGTGACGGGTATTCCGGTCCGTGTACCGGTAGTAAAAGAGGCCACCGCTTTAGGCTGTGCGATTGCAGCAGGTGTCGGGGTCGGGCTATATGAAGCACTCGATAAAACCGGAGAGCGGCTGGTGCGCTGGGAGCGAGAATACCAGCCCAATATTGAACATAAAGCGCTATATCAAGCAGCCAAAACCAACTGGCAAGCAGTGTATACCGATCAGTTGACGTTAGTAGACAGTGGGCTTACAACTTCTTTATGGAAAGCCCCCGGCCTTTAAAATTGACTGCTAATTGACTATCTTACTTGCCATTTTGAACGTGAGCAGTGCTCGCCGCCGTCACGTACTACGTGTACGCTCCGTTGGCTGTGCGCTGGTCGCGTCCAAACTGCCTGTGCCGATGACGTCAATTAAATTATTACAGACAACACATTCCAAGCGGTGAGGACAGATTGAAGAGTAAAGCGTCCGCGCCAGGGAGGGCGCGGCTCGAGCCCCCAGGGAGGGGTTTACGGCGTCTTTACGATCAGTCTGTTCTCTCTGCGAATAACTCTAGGCATTACAAAACAGTTATCATTATCTATTATTGGCATATGGGGCGCTAAAACGATTGCCATGCAGTGAACACTTGGATAGCATTATTGCCCCTCTTTCGTTGCCGATGATGGCGCATCCTATGATGAATACATCAAATAAGACAGAATCACCTGCCGGGCAACTTTCTGCTCCTGCTCGCGTCAGTGCCGTTAATTTACCGGCCATACTGCGAGAGAAAGACAATGTTAAACGCATTTTGGTTATTAAATTACGCCATTTCGGCGATGTTCTTCTCACCACGCCTTTACTCAACACGTTAAAAGCCAACTATCCACAGGCCAAAATCGATGTGCTGCTGTATGGTGGAACGCAAGATATGCTGCGGGAGAACAAAACGGTTAATCACGCATTTATTGTCGACCGCGGCCTAAAACATGCGGGCTTAACAGCCCAAATCAGCGGCGAAAAAGTGTTATTTAATGCATTGAAAGAGCACCATTATGATCTGATCCTCAATTTATCTGATCAATGGCGAGCCGCCGCTTATTGCCGTTTATTAAAACCGGGTTTCAGCATCGGTTTCCATTACCCAAAACGCGATACCTGGTTATGGCGCTACTGCCACTCCACCTTAGTCGATATCCCCAATGCCGCCGAACGGCACACGGTTCTCAATAATTTGGATATCCTCGCGCCGTTGCAACTGACTAATATCAGCACTGACGTCACCATGGCTTATGGCCCGCACGATATTGAGCGAGTAAAACAACTGTGCCAGCAACGTAATATTGCGGATTACATCCTGATTCAACCTTCTGCGCGCTGGAAGTTTAAAACCTGGGCCAGTGAATCATTCAGTCAACTGATAAACCACCTCACCGAACAAGGCGAAACAGTGCTGTTAACCGGCGGTAAAGACAACGCAGAACTGGACTATATCGCTGACATTATTGCTGGTTGCGCGCAGCCCGAAAAAGTTATTAATTTATCCGGCCTTTTGGCACTGCCGGAACTGGCGGTTTTGATAGATAACGCTAAGTTATTTATTGGTGTAGATTCCGTGGCAATGCATATGGCGGCAGCATTACAAACTCCCGCAGTGGTGCTCTTTGGCCCCAGTAATCTTAATCAATGGCACCCATGGCAGGCTCCGCACACCCTATTATGGGCGGGTCATTACCGCACATTGCCACATCCTAACGAGATAGATACTGACACTACGGATCGCTATTTGAACGCTATCCCTGTAGATGATGTCATAGATGCCGTTGACGCCTGGCGTATTCAAAGCCAGTAGTATGCTAATAATGGGCTTGTGACAGCCAATTTTGAGTCTTCCAACCAGCTCAAGCTGAGAGAATTATGATAACTCCATCGACTTCTTCGCCGGGCATATCCCCGGCTAACCCGCGTGGTGAAATGCTAAACAGTATCGCGGCATTACTGTTAGGTATCGCTTTACCCACCTCCAATCCTCTTATTAATATATCGCTGGTTTTAATTCTTATCAGCTTGATCATTAATCGTAAGTCTCTGCCATTAAAACCCTTGCTGACCAACCCATTAGTCTATTTGCCCGCCGCCATGTTTGCGCTGTTAGCACTGTCATTATTGTTCCATCACAACAGCTATGGCCCGGAAATGGTGAGTAAAGATAAGAAATTTCTTTATGTCTTGCCGCTGGCATTGTTCTTTATTAACCAACCGCAGCGGGTGAAACTGTTTTGCCTGGGCTTCTTACTCGCCAATGCGGTAGCGTTGGTTGGGACGCTGGCTGTCGGGGTGTTACATATCCCCATTGGCCAGGTGGATCCAACAAACCCAACCATCTTTAAACTACAAATTACCCAAAACTTCTTTATGGCATTGGCAGCCATGTTATGGCTGGTGCTCGCTGTCAAAAGTCCAGGCTGGAAACGCTGGGGCTACAGTTTGCTGGTGGTAGCAGCTTGTTACAGCATCCTATTCTTGGTATTGGGCCGCACCGGGTATGTGGCTCTGGTTGTTGGGTTAGGGGTATGGCTATTTTTCTCACTAGGCAGTCGCCAACGCTGGCTCTTGGTGCTGTTGGGAGCCATTGCATTTGCGGCACTGCTGCTGATTCCCAATAAAGCGACTCAGCGGATCACTCAAGGTGTGGATGAGATTAAAGTCTGCATGGCGGCCTCTGCGGATAACGTCAATGATGCATGCTCAACGTCAATGGGGCAGCGTTCTGCCTTTGCCATCGAGGCGGTTCGATTAATTAAGGAAGCACCTATTCTGGGCCACGGTGCTGGCGGTTTTTATTATGAGAACCCGGAAATTAACTACAAGATAAACAACCCACATAATCAATATCTGTTGGAAACTATCCAATCCGGTGTTGTTGGTTTGATTATCTTTCTGGCATGGATTGTCTGTTGTTACCGTGTTATTTGGCAACAAACACCCGCGCTACGTAATGTCTTGCTGGCGGTATTGACCAGCTATATGGCGTGTAACTTCTTTAATTCATTCTTGCTGGACTCATCTGAAGGCCATCTATTTATGATTTTCGTTGCCATTCTGGCAGGGTATTCTGTGACAGGTTCTCAGCCGCGTTTGGATCAGAGGAAGACAACGTAGCGGTCACTTTGAGTGAACATCAGCGATAACGGATTAAGTCAACGGCTCCCAATGGGAGCCGTTTTTCATGGTGCTACCGTCGTTATCTTGGATTAGCTAATGATAATAGAGACTTTGAAATTAAAGATATTCTTTAATAAAACCGCGAAGATGTTTATTCAAATAGAGGGGTATTTAATGAAATGTGAGTTTTACAAACGTAATTAACCAGTTTTATTTACGTCATCTTATATAGAAAGGGAATAATGAGCTTTTGTGTGGGTGAATTCCTACATTATTATCATCGATATACTCTTTCTATTTGTCAGATATTTCAACATGAAACATCAATCTTTCTAATGTCACTATTAAGAAACCTCGCTATTTTCTTTATTTAAATTAACTAGTTACCGTAGTGTTTTATATCGAATTTCTTTATTTATTAAAAATAAAACACCAGGTATTTATTTCTGCATGGTGTTAGATCCCTATGGTTTCCGTTAGGAAAAATGTAAAAATTCAAAATTAACTTTTTAGTAACAACTGTTAATGAAATCTAAATGAATCCTAAATAAAACCAAAATAATGATTATCCTATTGCCAGTTTTATTGATTTTTTTGATAGGAATGACTACCGCGGTGGCTATAAGAAAGGTATATCACTTTATTTTATAAAAACTAAAACACCCGCTATAAAACTGGCAATTTTGGTGGAGGGGGATCGTAATTTAAAAGGCTGTTATAACGTTTGAAATGAAAAGTCAGAGAAAATTTTTCTAAGAAATGGCCTATTTTTTCACATAAAGAGTGTTGCTGTAACACATTGTATTTAAAGGTGTTTTTAATTTAATTTTCAATGGGTAATCATTAAGTCTAGACCATGAAATTATCGAGTGCAACATGGTATAAATTCTATTCTTTCTCGCGTAATTGAACCAGTGTATCTACTGGAATCATCTTAAATGACACATATAAGGAAAACAGATTTCTATGCTAATGCAGTGGCTTTTATTTAGTGAATTAAACTGGAGAGTTTTCCTCTGAATATGAAAAATGATGATTTAGATCACTATTGGAAAATTTTGATGTATGTAATAATTTTTGCAACAATTTACATATTGTAAGATTTGGTCTACTTTCCGGACATTATGCAATAGTTTTAAAGGAAGCTATGATAACTATGTATTTATATCGCTAAGTGGGTCCAGGTGAATCTGTTTGTGGGGATAAACAGAATTTACATTTAACTTAATTTATCCAACGTCATTGAGAACATCATGGCCAATTCATCTACGAATAAATTATCTTTACCGGCCCTAACTTCTTTAGTGGTCGGCTCAATGATCGGTGCCGGTATATTCTCATTACCCGCAACGTTCGGCAGGGCAACGGGTGGTTTTGGTGCACTCATTGCCTGGTGTATTGCTGGTGGTGGGATGTTAATGCTGGCTTTTGTTTTTCAAACATTAGCTCAGCGTAAACCTAATCTGGATTCCGGTGTATTCATATACGCAAAAGAGGGATTTGGTGATTATCTTGGTTTTGCATCT
This sequence comes from Yersinia sp. LJYL362, assembly GCF_048323875.1. Lineage (NCBI taxonomy): Bacteria > Pseudomonadati > Pseudomonadota > Gammaproteobacteria > Enterobacterales > Yersiniaceae > Yersinia > Yersinia sp. LJYL362. The sequence goes on along the minus strand of NZ_JBLWEX010000032.1, from coordinate 3,336 downwards.
GCATTAGGTTTTTGGGCCGGTACCTGTATTGGTAACGTTTCTTACTTTGTCCTGATCAAATCAACATTAGGGGCGTTCTTCCCTATATTTGGTGACGGTAATACCATTCCAGCAGTATTAGTGGCCTCCGTTATTCTATGGGGATTCCACATCCTGATATTGCGGGGTGTTAAAGAGGCTGCGGCGATTAATACCATTGCCACCTTCGCAAAAATAATTCCCATCTTCATCTTCGTCATCGTACTGATTTTTGCTTTTAAAGGTGATGTGTTCGCACTGAACTTCTGGGGCACGCCAGATGTCGTTAAGAGTGTCGATTTATCCCACCTGAATGACTACGGCTATGTTGGCCATGCGGCAGCTGTCATGCCGGTGGTAGCTGAGCCTGAGTCTTTATTCTCTCAAGTTCGTAGCACCATGTTGGTGACAGTATTTGTGTTCCTGGGGATTGAAGGCGCGAGTGTGTATTCGCGTTACGCCAAAGAACGTAGCCATGTCGGTATTGCCACGGTTCTGGGCTTTATTGGTGTGCTGTGCTTGTTGGTGCTGATAACCATGTTGTCTTACGGTGTACTGCTACGTCCTGATTTGGCTGCATTACGTCAACCATCAATGGCCGGGGTTCTGGAAGCCATAGTCGGGCGCTGGGGAGCCATCTTCATCAGCGTGGGTTTGATTATCTCAGTATTGGGTGCGTATTTGTCTTGGTCACTGTTGGCAGCAGAAGTGCTGTTCTCGGCGGCGAAGAGTAAAAGCATGCCAAAAATATTTGGTACCGAAAACAGCAATGCAGTGCCTTCAGCGGCGGTGTGGCTGACCAATATCTTTATTCAAGTGTTCTTAATTCTGACACTGTTTACTGATTATGCTTTCCAACTGGCCTTAGAGTTAACCAGCTCATTAACCCTGATCCCTTATCTGTTGGTGGGCGCTTACGGACTAAAACTTGCCTGGACGGGTGAAACTTACGAAACCAATGCACGTGGTCACAGAAAAGATCTCATCTTTGCTCTTATTGCCACTTTCTATTCCGCACTGATGATCTATGCCGGTGGTCTGAAATACTTGCTGCTGTCGGCCATCATTTACGGTCCAGGTACGATTTTGTATCTGATTGCCAAACGTGAGCAGCATCAGAAAGCGTTTAATACCTACGAAAGAATCCTGTTTATCGTTCTTATTGTGGCTGCGGTTGCTGCGATTTATAGCATTGCCACCGGAATCATCACCATATAATTTATTGGAGTTCTTATGTCAGATAAAGCTAAGAAAACTCACGCCAAAGCCAAATTTGGTGTTCACTCTGAAGTCGGACAGTTGCACAAAGTTATGGTCTGCGCACCAGGGCGCGCCCATAACCGCCTGACCCCCAGTAATTGTGATGAATTATTATTTGATGATGTTCTGTGGGTTGAAAGAGCCAAACGCGACCATTTTGATTTTATGACCAAAATGCGTGAACGTGGTGTTGATGTGGTGGAAATGCATAATCTGCTAGCCGAAACCGTAGCTATTCCTGCGGCCAAAAAGTGGATTCTGGATCAACAAATTGTACCAAATGAAGTGTCACTGGGTATTTTGCAAGAAACCCGCAATTATCTGGAAAGCCTGGAGCCACGTTTGTTAGCTGAAGTGCTGATTGGCGGTTTATCTACTACTGAACTCCATAAAGATGGCAAATGTGACAAAGAAGAGTTGAAGCTGATCCGCGAGGCAGTTGGCATCACGGAATATCTGCTGCCGCCGCTGCCCAATACCCTTTACACCCGCGATACCACTTGCTGGATTTATGGCGGCGTAACGCTGAATCCGCTGTATTGGCCAGCACGTCATGAAGAAACCATTCTGACCACGGCTATCTATAAATTCCATCCGGACTTTGGCGACGCCAATGTGAAGGTGTGGTGGGGCGACCCAACGCAGCATCACGGTAGCGCGACATTAGAAGGTGGCGATGTGATGCCAATTGGCAACAAAACCGTGCTCATCGGTATGAGTGAGCGCACCTCTCATCAGGCTATTACTCAGTTAGCTCAGTCACTGTTTAAAAACAGTGAAGGACAAGTTGAACGCGTGATGATTGCCGCTATGCCAAAATTGCGTGCTGCCATGCATCTGGATACCGTGTTCACTTTCTGCGACCGCGATGTGGTTACCCTTTATCCGGCGATTGTTAATCAGATTCAAACCTTCTCATTGCGCCCAGATAATGGCCCAACTGGCATTAAATTAAGCCGCGACAAAGGCACATTTGTTGAAGCGGTGGCCGGTGCATTGAACCTAAAAAAACTGCGGGTGGTTGAGACTGAAGGTAATGATTACGACACCGAGCGCCAACAGTGGGACAGCGGTAATAACATGGTTGCGCTTTCACCAGGGGTGGTGCTGGCTTACGACCGTAATACCAAAACCAACACCCAACTACGTAAAGAAGGGGTGGAAGTGATTGAGATTGTCGGTAGTGAGTTAGGTCGTGGACGTGGCGGCGGTCATTGTATGACTTGTCCAATCATCCGGGATGCCGTTGATTACTAATTCCCTTCGGCCTTGAAGCCACAGGGTTGTTAGCTGCCGCCCTACTACAACTCGAATTATTTAGGGATAGTGCGGTTGCTCTTAAAAAAATAGCTGATAGTGAGTAGCAGAGTAGCGCTATTTCGCTATTGGCTATTTGTCCGTTAACTTATCTTTATTTTTCACGCAAATAACACTACCCATTTCAGTGCTAATTGTGCTGATCTACTTTTAGGGATATTTACAGGGGGATTATTAATCACACTTTTAAAAAAACTGGTGCGTCATATGTCACAGAAAAATGGCGCAGAAAACAGATACAACAGTGTGAATAACTAATCTGCAATAACTTTGAAAATCTGACTCAACGAGATCTTATAGTGAAGATAAAAACAGTCGTTACCTTGCTATTAACGTTTCTTCTCGCTGCTTGCGACAGAACTCCCCCAGAAGTCGTGGAAAGTGTCCGTCCGGTAAAAATATTTATCGTGGAAGACAGTGGACAAAATGGGACTCGTTATTTCCCTGCGCGACTACAAGCGGGTGATGAAACTCAACTCTCCTTTAAACGTAGCGGGCAACTACAACAACTGCTGGTTCGTGAAGGTGAGCAAGTGAAAAAAGGTCAGGTAATTGCCAAGTTGAATGATACTGATCTGACTCTGCGCGTTAGGGATCGTCAGTCCACCTTTAATCTGGCACGAGATCAGTTTAATCGTTTCAATACCTTGCAAGGTCAAAGGGCTGTCTCACGCGCTGAGTTAGATGTTCGCCGCGCCGAGATGGAATCTGCTCGCGCAGCATTGGAAATTGCACAAAAAG
>NZ_JBLWEX010000031.1:0-8700 GCF_048323875.1 Yersinia sp. LJYL362 | reverse complement strand
CCCATGCCCTGTCTATTTTTGGTGATCACTCCGATGTCATGGCGGTGCGGCAAACGGGCTGTGCCATGCTGTGCGCCAGCAGTGTGCAGGAAGCACAAGATTTCGCCCTGATTTCCCAAGTAGCAACACTCAATAGTCGCATCCCATTCATTCATTTCTTTGATGGTTTCCGCACCTCACACGAAATCAATAAAATTGTACCGCTCAGTGATGACACGCTGCGCCAATTGCTGCCACAGAAAGGCATAGATGGCCACCGCAGTCGGGCGCTTTCGCCGGATCATCCGGTAGTGCGCGGCACCTCCGCTAACCCGGATACTTATTTCCAGTCACGCGAAGCCACTAACCCTTGGTATAACAATACTTATCAACATGTTGCCGATGCCATGCAGGCGTTTGCCGACGCCACAGGGCGTGAATATAAGCCATTTGAGTATTACGGCCACCCACAGGCGGAGCGCGTTATCATTCTGATGGGGTCAGCCATTGGCACCTGTGAAGAAGTGATTGATAGCCTGCTAACCCGTGGCGAGAAAGTCGGCGTGCTGAAAGTGCGCTTATTCCGCCCCTTCTCTGCTGAACATCTGCTCAGTGTGTTGCCGCAGTCGGTGACAAAAATTGCGGTACTGGATCGCACCAAAGAGCCCGGCGCACTGGCCGAGCCACTTTATCTTGATGTCATGACCGCGCTGGCTGAAGCCTATAGCCGGGGTGAACGCGCCACATTGCCGAAAGTGATTGGCGGCCGCTATGGTTTATCTTCTAAAGAGTTTGGCCCCGATTGTGCGCTGGCGGTGTTCAAAGAATTATCGCTTGAATTACCGCGCCCGCGCTTTACCGTGGGGATTTTTGATGACGTGACGGGGCTGTCCTTACCGCTCACCGATGAGAAAATCGCGCAGCGCGCCACATTGGAGGCGTTGTTCTACGGCCTTGGCAGTGACGGCTCGGTCTCTGCGACCAAAAACAATATTAAGATTATCGGCAACAGTACCTCGCTGTATGCCCAAGGTTATTTTGTTTACGACTCGAAAAAGGCCGGTGGCCTGACCGTCTCTCACTTACGTGTCAGTGAAACCCCTATCAATTCAGCTTATCTGGTCAGCCAGGCCGATTTTGTCGGCTGCCATCAGTTACAGTTTATTGATACCTACCAAATGGCGGAGCGCCTTAAACCAGGCGGTATCTTCCTGATTAATACCCCGTTCAGCGCCGACGAAATGTGGCAACGCCTGCCACAAGAAGTTCAGGCGGTACTGCATCAGCGTAATGCCCGTCTGTTTGTGATTAATGCAGCAAAAATTGCCCGCGAATGCAAACTGGGTGCGCGTATTAATACTGTCATGCAGATGGCCTTCTTCCATCTGACGCAAATATTGCCAACGGCCATGGCGCAAGAGCAATTACGGGCGGCTATTGACCGTAGCTACAGTAATAAAGGGCCGGAAATTGTTACTCGTAACTGGCAGGCGCTGGATGCCACCCTTGATGCATTAATCGAAATCCCACTGCAACCGATTGATGAAAATAGCCCGATGCGCCCACCGATTGTCTCGGATCAAGCGCCTGATTTCGTTAAAACTGTCACTGCCACCATGCTCGCCGGCTTGGGGGATGCTCTGCCCGTTTCGGCCTTCCCACCTGATGGCACTTGGCCGGTGGGCACCACCCAGTGGGAAAAACGTAATATTGCTGAAGATATTCCTATCTGGCAGCCTGATCTCTGTACCCAGTGTAACCACTGTGTTGCTGCTTGCCCGCACTCGGCAATTCGCGCCAAAGTGGTTCAGCCGGATGCCATGTCAGGCGCACCAGACAGCTTACAATCACTGGATGTGAAAGCCCGCGATATGCGTGGACAGAAGTATGTCTTGCAAGTTGCACCAGAAGACTGCACTGGGTGTAATCTTTGTTATGAAGTCTGCCCGGCGAAAGACCGGCAGAACCCAGAAATCAAAGCCATCAATATGAAACCGCGGCTGGAACATCTGGTGGAAGAAAAAGCTCACTATGATTTCTTCCTCAAATTGCCGGAAATCGATAAAACACAAATGGAGCGTATCGATATCCGTACCTCACAGTTGATTTCGCCGCTGTTTGAGTATTCCGGTGCTTGTTCAGGTTGTGGTGAAACCCCATACATTAAATTGCTCACCCAGTTGTATGGCGATCGTCTGTTAATTGCCAATGCTACCGGTTGCTCTTCAATTTATGGTGGTAACCTACCGACCACGCCTTATACCACCAATGCTGATGGCCGTGGCCCCGCTTGGGCTAACTCACTGTTTGAAGATAATGCCGAGTTTGGCTTGGGCTTCCGCCTGACTGTTGACCAACATCGCCAACGGGTTGCCCGTTTGATCAGTCAATTGGCAGCGCAATTGCCGCAGGAGTTGGTCAACCAACTGCTGAATGAGGAGGCGGCACCTGAAGTTCGCCGTGAGCAGGTCACGCAACTGCGACAGCTGTTAAAAGATATTCCGGGTAATGACGCACAACAATTGGCAACCGATGCAGATTATCTGGTGGATAAATCCATCTGGCTGATTGGTGGTGACGGTTGGGCCTATGATATTGGCTTCGGTGGCTTGGACCATGTGCTCAGTCTGACGGAAAACGTCAATGTGCTGGTGTTAGATACCCAATGCTATTCTAATACCGGTGGTCAGCAATCCAAAGCCACGCCACTGGGCGCGGTAACCAAGTTTGGCGAGCATGGCAAACGTAAAGCACGCAAAGATTTGGGCGTCAGCATGATGATGTATGGTCATGTTTATGTCGCGCAGATTTCGCTAGGCGCACAGCTGAATCAAACTGTTAAAGCTATTCAGGAAGCAGAAGCCTACCCTGGCCCGTCTCTGATTATTGCTTACAGCCCTTGCGAAGAGCACGGTTATGATCTGGCCTACAGCCATGATCAGATGAAGCAATTAACGGCCACTGGCTTCTGGCCACTGTATCGCTTTGACCCACGCCGTACTGACGAAGGCAAAGTGGCGTTAGCTCTGGACTCCCGGCCACCAAGCAGTGATTTGACTACCACATTGCTCAATGAACAGCGTTTCCGGCGGCTCAATACTCAAGAGCCAGAGGTTGCGGCACAGTTATATGCAGCGGCTGAAAAAGACCTGAAAAAACGTTATGACTTCCTGAGTTTGCTGGCGGGGAAAACCGAAAAAGCGCCAACAGAGTAATCTTCTAATATCGTGCGCCAACCCCAAAAGCCAGTCAGCTTTCCACTGACTGGCTTTTTATTGTGTGACGATATTGATGACTCATGCGTCTAAATTTGTAATATCCCTAAAATAACCATCTGCGCTATTTTCAGTTCTCAATAGACAAGGAAGATATTATGAACATGAGAAATTGGATGTCCCAAATTAACGATACGCAGTTATTAAGCCAGCTTTCTATCCCAGGAACACATGATTCAGCCTCATTTCGTTCCAACGTATATGGTGCCGGATTTACGCAAACCCAATCATGGAATATCAGAGAGCAGCTTGATCACGGCGTCAGGTTTTTAGATGCCCGATGCCGCCTTATTAATGATGTATTCACGCTGCACCACGGAGCTGTATTTCTAAAACAACAGTTTGGTGACTTTCTCAACACTTGTATTGATTTTTTAAATAAAAACCCTTCTGAATTCATAGTATTATCAGTTAAACAGGAACATACCACTGAAAGTAGCACAAAAAGTTTTAGCAAAATTATGCGTGATCGTTATGTTGGGCCACACAATAAAATATTTTATCTAGAAAACAAAATACCCACCCTTGGGGATATAAGAGGAAAAATCGTGCTATTACGCCGTTACTCTGGCGATAAAATAGGAATAGATGTTTCTCATTGGAAAAATGATACGACCTTTGATATTAAAAATAATAATTTTAATATCTATATTCAAGATAATTATGATGGTTATACCGCGCTGAGTATCAATTTCAAAAGAAAATTTATTGAAAGCTTACTAAAACAAGCAAAAAATAAACGCCCTCAAGATCTGTATATCAATTTCACCAGCGTATCCGGAATGCTAACTCCCTATGCTGGCGCTCGCGGCCATCATTTAATCGATGGAATAAACATTTGGTTTTGCAAACAATACAGAGAAAAACAAAAAATGGGGATCATTGTGGCTGACTTTGTTGATATTGAAGACGGCGCAATGATTAAAACAATCGTGAATTCAAATGTTTTGGTATAAGCCATTGCTCTGGTTGGACGTTAAAAAGATCCACTCACAAACTAAAACACTAATATATACACTTATTGAATGATAAACTTATGCCATAGCAGCACTGCCCGTCATGCCCCCAACTGGATATGAGTCACGAACAAATGCAAGAAAAACAAGTAGTTAACCAAAAAGAACAATACGATCTGAACAAGTTACAGAAACGCCTGCGTCGTAATGTCGGCCAGGCGATTGCTGATTTTAATATGATTGAAGAAGGTGATCGCGTCATGGTCTGCCTATCAGGCGGCAAAGACAGCTACACCATGTTAGATATTTTGCAGAGCTTGCAAAAAAGCGCGCCGATTAACTTCACCCTCATCGCGGTGAATTTGGATCAGAAACAGCCAGGTTTCCCTGAAGATATCCTGCCTGCTTATTTGGATAAGCAAGGTGTTGAATACCAGATTGTCGAAGAGAACACTTACGGGATTGTGAAAGATATTATCCCGGAGGGGAAAACCACCTGCTCACTCTGTTCGCGCTTGCGCCGCGGGATTTTATACCGCACTGCGACTGAGTTGGGAGCGACCAAAATCGCGCTGGGCCATCATCGCGATGATATTTTGCAAACGCTATTTTTGAATATGTTCTACGGCGGCAAGCTGAAAGGCATGCCACCCAAACTGATGAGCGACGATGGCAAGCATGTGGTCATTCGCCCATTGGCTTATTGCCGCGAAAAAGACATTGAGCGTTTTGCCGTTGCCAGAGAGTACCCGATTATTCCTTGTAACTTATGTGGCTCGCAGCCTAACCTGCAACGTCAGGTGATCAAAGATATGCTACGTGACTGGGATAAACAGTATCCGGGGCGGATCGAAACCATGTTCAGCGCCATGCAAAATGTGGTGCCATCACATTTAAATGATCACCAGTTATTTGATTTCAAAAGCATTACTCACAATAGTGAAATTGTTGATGGGGGTGATTTGGCTTTTGATCGCGAAGAGTTGCCGCTGCAACCGGTGGGCTGGCAGCCAGAAGATGATGAGGACGGCGATAAACAACCTCTGGTTCGCCTCGACGTACTGGAAATTAAATAATCAAGTATCGGGTGCTGCTTCTCGCCGTTCAGGTGTAGCGGCATTACCCTCTTTCTGCCCTCCCATGGTCGCTCTAAAAAACAAAAAAAATGCCGATGTTGAGACAACATCGGCATCGTAACAATTATGTGCTATGCAGTAATTCAAAATAAAAGTATTACAAATATGGAGCGCAACGCCCATCGCTTGACGTTGCATTCACCTGCAAAGTGATAATGCCTGAGTCATCACTGTCAAATCTTGATATCGCTCAATTTTACCGTGATTAGCGCGCTATCTGGCACACTCTTTTACTCGATGGCGAATAGCAAATCAGAGCCATTTACTGCGTTTTAACCACCAGGCAACACCGAGTACCAACAGCACCAACATCATGCAAAATGTCGCAAAACCAAAAGAATAGGTATTCCCAGGAATACCACCAAGGTTGACACCAAAAAGCCCGGTTAAAAAAGTGGTGGGCAAAAACACCATCGCCAACAGTGACATGGTATAAGTGCGCCGGTTCATCGCATCAGCCATTAATGAGCTAATTTCATCAGACAGCACCGCCGTACGCGCAATGCTGGAGTCTAAATCCTCCAGACCCCGCCCCAAACGCTCTGAGATTTCCTGCATACGACGCCGGTCATCATCATTCATCCACGGCAAGCGCTCACTGGCTAACCGGGAGAAAACATCACGCTGGGGGGCCATATAGCGGCGCAGTACAATCAACTGTTTACGTAACAATGCCATCTGCCCACGTTGTGGGATCTTTTGCTCCAATAAATCATCTTCGAGATCGATAATTTTATCGTGCAAATCTTCAATAAACTCGCTGGTGTGGTCGGTCAGACCATCGACAATCTCCACCAGCCAATTGCCGCTGTTGGTTGGACCAGTACCACTTTGTAAATCATTGAGCACATCATCAATCGAGTAAACTTTGCGATGCCGGGTTGAGACAATCAACTTATCAGTCATATAAACCCGAATAGTGACTAACTGGTCAGGGCGGGCATCATTATTGAAGTTAATCCCTCTGAGAGTGATCATCGTGCCGTCACCCAAGCGGGTCACTTTCGGCCGGACACTTTCACCCGCCAGCCCATCGCGGACAACTTCAGGAAGTAGCGGGGTATTTTGTAACCAGGCAGCACTGTCCGGGTGAGTGTAATCCAGATGCAGCCAACATGGTTGTTTTGCTGTAGCAACGGCATCGGGGCTGATGGATGTCACACCCCCTTTACCATCGAGTTGATAAGAATAAACGGCATCAGAAACTTGAAGTGCTTTTCCTGCGACTACATCCACGACAACATCCTCAATTTCAGCATTTATCATGCAATTTGCTCAGTGTAGCGCCCGTGAACTGATCTTTAAAGGTGATGCATGCGGATAGCTTGCTATCACTATAAAATAATCGAAATACCTTTTATATTCGTTCACCGGTAATGCGGGTATCCGATTCATTAACTATATGTTTTCGGATAACAGAATTTATTTCAAACAGTTATAGATGATATTAAGGATACATAATAATAAAGACAGCAAAAGCCCTCAAGCTTTGAGGTACAATTTTGCTAATTATCACATTATACATTCAAGAGATATTGATTATGGAAACCCGCATTATTACGTTAATGAAAGCATTTATTGGCGGGGCAGGAGCAGGATTTGCATTTACATTTTCAGCAATTGGCAGTGTATTAATAGCCGGTATTTATCTGAGCAAACATTGGGGGAACTGAATTGGAGCCACTCTCTTCCCTCTGGTACTCACCGCAGACCACTGATGAGCTAACGAAGTTCTACTGTATCTAAAATAACTACACAAGCCGCTTACAAACTATTTATAGATTAAACTCTCCCAACCCTATTAACCCACAAGAGTCAATGCCCCTGTGGGTTAATTGTCTAATAACAACTAATGCTTGATAATATAAATCATTTGGCTATATGCCACATCCTCCGGGTTAGTAATCGGGTAACCTTTCACCCAAGGTTTAATTAAACGCCCGTTGGTAAATTGATATATAGGTGCTATTGGCACTTGCTCTGCAATAATTTGCTCGGCTTTATTATAATCATCACTTAGCGCTTTGGGATTAGTTTGTTTACCGGCTTCATTCAACAAACGGTCATAATCTGCACTCGTGAACTTAGCGATATTCCCGCTGTGGGTAGAGGTCAGTAATGATAAGAATGTAGAGGGTTCATTGTAATCCCCAACCCATGAAGCACGGACCACATCAAAATTGCCGGTGTTGCGGCTATCAATATAGGTCTTCCACTCTTGGTTAATCATTTGAACATCCACGCCCAATGTTTTCTTCCACATTGAAGCAATGGCGATGGCTAACTTCTGATTATTATCCGATGTATTATACAGCAGCGATAATTTTAGTGGTTTATCAGGGCCATACCCCGCCGCATGCAGCAGCGCTTTGGCTTGTGCATTCAGTTCATCTTGATCTTGTTGTTGTAATAAATTGGTCACCGGGTGATAGCCCGCCGTGACATCAGGGGTAAAGTGATAGGCCGGTTTCTCTCCAGTACCCAAGACTTTTTCAGCAATAATTTTACGGTCTATGGCATAAGATAATGCTTTGCGCACCCGAACATCATTTGTGGGGGCTCGCTGAGTATTAAATGCGTAATAATAAGTGCCTAGCTGGTCAGGGGTATAAACCTGATCAGGAATATCTTTTAATAGTTTCTGATACAGATTTTTGGGGAAGGATTCCGTAATATCAATATCGCCAGCTTGATAGCGCTTAGTGGCATTGGCTTCCTGATTGATGGGAATAAAAGTCACTTTGGTGAGAACAGTATGAGCATGGTCCCAATAATCGTCGTTAGGGACCAACACTAATTTCTCATTCACCACTCTATCTTGTAATTTGAATGCGCCGTTCCCCACCAAATTCCCGACTTTGGTCCAGTCACTACCGTATTTTTCAACCACAGTTGATGGCACTGGGAATAAACTGAAATTTGCGGTCAGGCTGGGGAAATAAGGCACCGGCTTGCTGAGTTTAACTTTGAGGGTGTAATCATTAATAGCACTGACCCCAAGAGCCTCGGGTGGCATTTTCCCGGCAATAATCTGTTGTGCATTCTCCATTCCGGCCAGTTCTGCAAACCAGGCGAAAGGAGATAAACTTTTAGGGTCAACCAGGCGACGCCAGCTATACACAAAATCCTGTGCGGTCACTGGGTCACCATTCGACCATTTAGCATCTTTGCGTAACGTAAATATATAGGTTTGGTTATCTGACGTTTTCCAGTTTGTCGCAACGCCAGGAATTATCTGTCCATGCGAATCCTGGTTAACCAGCCCTTCGAATAGATCACGGGCAACCTGAGCTTCGATTAACCCAACCGCTTTCATTGGGTCAAGGGACGCAGGCTCATCTTTAATATGACGAA
>NZ_JBLWEX010000030.1:0-8698 GCF_048323875.1 Yersinia sp. LJYL362 | reverse complement strand
CAGCCAATATAGCCAAGGAACGGCTGCAAATTATCGTCGCTGAGCGTCGTCGTGGGGACAGTGAGCCCCATTATTTGCCTGACTTGAAACGCGATATTTTGGCGGTTATTTGTAAATACATTCAGATCGACCCTGAAATGCTGCATGTACAATTTGAGCAGAAAGGGGATGATATTTCGGTTCTTGAACTTAACGTGACATTACCGGAAACGGAAGAAACGCCTAAATGATTTCTTCGCAATAACTACCCCCTGTATTTATTTACAGGGGGTAATGCCGTTTTATTAGCTGTATATATACCCAGGCCTATTCTTGTTATATATACACCCGCCAAAGCAAGAAAATTCTTAGCGCTTATTTCTGCGATTAATATTGCTGTAAAATCTCGGTCAATTCCGTAGCCAATAAATCCCCACGCCAGCCACTTAATAATTCAGGTTGAGTCTCTATTGACTTCAATTTCCAATGCCAACTGAGTAATTGGTTTATTTGGCGGCGTGACGCCAACAATTCGCTACTTAGCCCACTGCGCTCACTGACCGACACAATAAGTGCTTTAATATCTTTAAAGACTTTCTTGTAACCCGGCTGGTCAATCAGATTGATAACCGGTGGCGGTAACTCATCCTCAGGCACGGCATTACCTTCAGCCACCAGCGCCAGCAGGGTGCGGCCATGGTAACGGATTTCCTGCCCACTTAACCCCAGTGAGTCAAGCTCACCCAGCGAGGTGGGCTGATAACGGGCGACTTGCCACAGATTCTCTTCGCGAACCACAAAGTTTACCGCCAAATCGCGTTCACGAGCCTGACGCAAGCGCCATGACGCCAGCTTTTGCAGACAAGCCAACTGATGACCGCGTAACTGCCAGGCATTGGTGATTTCGCGGTAGGCTAATTCGGGATCGAGGGTTTCACTACGACGGCGGCATAACAGCTCACATTCGTCAATAGCTGCGCCCATACGCCCTGCGGCTTCGGTCGCTTCAACTAATTTAGTGGCTAACGGCAACAGGTAAAATACGTCAGCAGCCGCGTAATCACACTGTTTTTCACTCAGCGGACGAGCAATCCAATCCGTGCGAGACTCGCTTTTATCTAATTCGACCCCTTCAAATTCATTCACCAACATGGCGAAACCGCACGATAACGAACGGCCAGAAAATGCCGCCAACACCTGAGTATCAATCATCGGTGTGGGCATGAGTTCGAAAGCATTCAAGAATACTTCGAGATCTTCACTCCCCGCATGCAGATACTTCACCACATGTAAATCTTGCAGCAATTCACGAAAAGGCTGCCACTGCGTAATGGGCAAAGGATCAATCAGTGAAAGTTGTTCACCGTCATACAGTTGAATCAGGCCCAACTGAGGGTAGTAGGTGCGGGTTCTGACAAACTCTGTATCCAGCGCAACATGGGCATGTGTTCGGGCTTGTTCGCAGACCTGCTGCAACGCACTGTCGGTCGTGATCAACTGATAATTCAAAACGTGATTCTCTATTAGTCGTTAGTTCTATGGCAAACACAACAACGCCGGTGATAACCGGCGTTGTTGATGATGATTGAGTGACTTCCTCGTTAAGCTAAGCCGCGTTTTGCTCGTTCGTCTTAGCTTTAATCTGCTCGTCACGCAGTTCCCTACGCAAAATTTTGCCAACATTCGATTTTGGCAATTCGTCACGGAACTCTACTATTTTTGGTACTTTATACCCTGTTAGGTAGCGGCGGCAATGGGTTAGCAGCTCTTCTTGGGTCAATGAGGCATCTTTTTTTACGACAAACAATTTTACTGTCTCACCGGAGACCTCATTAGGCACGCCTACAGCGGCAGACTCCAGCACTTTCGCATGTAACGCCACCACATCCTCAATCTCGTTGGGGTAGACATTAAAGCCAGAAACCAGAATCATATCCTTTTTACGATCAACGATACGCAAAAAACCTTGTTCATCTAACGTCGCAATATCACCTGTTGCCAGCCATCCATCTTTTAATACTTCATCTGTTGCTTCAGGGCGCTGCCAGTAGCCTAACATAACTTGTGGCCCGCGCACCCACAGTTCGCCCGGCTCACCTAAGGCAACATCATTACCTTCATCATCCACCAACCGAACATCGGTAGACGGTACGGGTAAGCCAATACTGCCACTGTAATGTTTCAAATCATACGGGTTACCCGTGACTAACGGCGAACATTCAGTCAACCCATAACCTTCCAGTAAATGTTTTCCGGTCAGTTTTTCCCACTTTTCGGCCACCGCTTTCTGCACTGGCATCCCACCACCAACGGAAAGCCGTAACGTCGAGAAGTCTAATTGGGTGAATTCTTCGTTATTCAATAACGCATTAAATAACGTATTCACTCCCGTCATTGCCGTGAAGGGATAGCGGCTGAGCTCTTTTACCATTCCAGCAATATCACGCGGGTTGGTTATCAATAAACTGCGCCCGCCTAATTCAATAAATAACAGGCAGTTCATGGTTAAAGCAAAGATATGATAGAGCGGCAGCGCCGTCACCACCAGCTCGTGACCGGGTTGCAACAATGGCGCGTAGGCCGCCTTAGCCTGTTCCAGGTTCGATTGCATATTACGGTGAGTTAACATGGCCCCTTTCGCCACGCCGGTAGTACCGCCGGTGTACTGCAAAAAGGCCATATCTGTATTGATAACATCCGGCTTCACATATTGCATCCGCCGACCTTTTTGTAAAGCGGTGCGAAATGAAATGGCGTCAGGTAAATAGTATTTCGGCACTAACCGCTTGATGTATTTCACCACAAAATTAACCAGAGTCCCTTTCGCGGTCGACAGTTGGTCGCCCATTCGGGTCAAAATGACATGCTTGACTTGGGTCTTAAATACGATTTTTTCCAATGTGTGGGCAAAGTTGGAGACAATAACAATGGCCGCGGCACCACTATCATTAAGCTGGTGCTCCAACTCTCGCGGGGTATACAACGGATTCACATTCACTACAACCATACCGGCGCGCAGAATACCGAACAAAGCGATAGGATATTGCAACAGGTTAGGCATCATCAATGCAACGCGGTCGCCTTTTTGTAATCCCAAGCCTTGCTGTAAATAGGCGGCAAAAGCCCGGCTACGCTCTTCCAGCTTACGGAAGGTCATCACCTCCCCCATATTGATGAACGCTGGTTGATCCGAATAACGTAATGCGGCGTTCTCAAACATTTCCACCAAAGAAGAATAGCGATCCGGGTCAATTTCTGCGGGGACATCTGCCGGATACCGCTTTAGCCATACTTTTTCCAAGGTAGCGCTCCTGAAATTATTATTAGTCGCCCAAATAGGGAGGCAAACTTATTTACACCAGAACTTTAACAATATTTTAACTCAGCTTACCAGTTTGCTTTTAAACAATTTTGAGGTTGCGATATACATCACTATTTTCTGGCGCTGAGATCATAGAAATAATCAAGTCGGCGAAGGCTGACAAATAAATCTCAACAAAATCAACAGGCTATTTTAGCTTGAACATATGAAATAGCATAACCTTATGATTATAAAATCTTTTATGTTTTATCCTGTTAATTGCAAATGTAAAAAGGGCGCTAAATTCAGCGCCCTTCTCTTAAATACAGGTTCTGGTGGGTAACCCGCACTACTCCGTAACGATAGTTTGTATCGGTGCGGGCCCTGGATTATACCAACCGCCCCAGCCTGGTCCCCACATCCCCGGATGACGATAACCCCAAGGGTCCATCATCGGTGGCATTAACACTTGCTGCTCAAGATGCCAACGCTTATAGCCCGTGGCATTCATTACCACAAAATCATAAGGTGCCTGGCCAATTTTACCCGCTTCAACACCGGTAATTGGCCCGACAACCGTGACAAGATGCCCACGGAAATCGACGGGTTCAAGGAAGCCATTCACATAAGCAATAACACGCCCTTGTGAAGGTTCACCCAAAATAGGTCTGGCTCCGGAATCTAACGGTACGCTAGCAATTTCAAGCCGGGTGCGCTGAGCTTCGTTGGTGACACTAATAACGGTGCCACCAAAACGTGCTTCCTGCCCGATAAATACTTTCGGATCGGTACGGACCAAATTAAGATTTTGCTGCGGTGTCGCGGTGGTCCCCTGAATCGCAGGCGGGATCGTGACGCAACCGGAAAGTAGCAAAGCGCCCAATCCAAGCCAGCCACACCTCCATTTATGGCTTCTGTTCGTCATAGATTGAGGTGTTGACGTGTTTATCGCCATAGCATGCAGCTCCTTATCCTATATCTGTAGCTATCTTAATATTTTAGACTCTAATCAAGATGACAAGTTGCTATATCCTTAATTTTTCACATTACAGCGGCATCGGTCTGTTCTAGCGACCCGGCAGTTTTTTCCAGGTCACTTCATTGCGCAGATAGACTGGCTCGGCATTCTCTACACTGACGACCCGCCCATTCGCCCATGATGATAGCGCCAGCGGCAGCATATCTTCAGCATGCGGCAAAGTTATTTCACCGTCAGTCAGCACCACACCGCTGCCGCTAATGAGGTCAGGATACGTCTGCCAGCCCGTCCCCACCGTGGCCCAAGTGCCACTCAATGATTGTGCGTGCTCCAGCGCTTGTGCCGGTGTCATCACCGCTTCACTTGCTTCACCGAGCCACAGCCCTTCGTCGTTGCGCTCAAATTCACCCCAATAAACTTCGCCCATCCGAGCATCTATTGCCGCTAATACGCGAGAGGCCCCCGTCAGGCGAAACGCCCCTTGAGCCATGGTTTGTAAGGTAGAAATGCCGATCATTGGCAAATCAGCGCCCAATGCCAGCCCTTGGCCAATGCCGATGCCAATTCTTACACCGGTAAAGCTGCCCGGCCCCCGGCCAAAAGCCAGTGCATCGAGTTGTTGCAGGGATAAGCCCGACTCCGCCAGCACTTGTTGCACCATGGGTAAAATTCGTTGGGTATGTTCTCGTGGGCAAAGCTCAAATAGGGCCTGAACTTCGCCGTTGTTCCAGAGCGCAACAGAACAAGCTTCTGTTGCGGTATCGATCGCTAAAATTCGCGTGGACATGCCAACCTCGGCAGGAAAAGAAGATGAATTCAACACAGGGCGCGCATGATAGCACACCCCTCCTCGCTTTTCCCTCAATCGCGCTGCTTGAGAAAAGCGATAGCTTTCGCCAAATCACGGGTCCGGGGCGCGGGGGGTAAACTGTTGAGGAACATCGCGCCATAAGGGCGCATCACCAGTCGATTATCACAGATAACCAGTACACCGCGATCATCAATATCACGGATCAAACGCCCCACACCTTGCTTGAGCGTAATCACTGCATCGGGCAATTGCACATCATTGAACGGGTCGCCGCCGCGCAAACGGCAATCTTCAATGCGTGCTTTCAATAAAGGGTCATCCGGCGAGGTAAACGGCAGTTTATCGATGATAACGCATGACAACGCATCACCGCGCACATCCACCCCTTCCCAAAAGCTACTGGTCGCCACCAACAGCGCATTCCCCGCCGCCACAAACTGAGCCAAGAGCTGCCCTTTGCTGGTTTCCCCTTGCACCAATACCGGTAGTGTCATGCTGGCGCGGAACTCTTCAGCCAACCCGCGCATCATCTGGTGCGAGGTACACAGGAAGAAACAGCGCCCTTTGTTAGCATCAATCAAAGGTTTTAGCATTACCGCCAGCTTACGCGCCGCCCCCGGCTCATTGGCGGAAGGCAGATTACGCGGCACACACAACAATGCTTGATTGGCATAATCAAATGGGCTGGGCAGTAACAGCGTTTTGGCGTGAGTCAGCCCCAACCGTGAGGTGAAATGTGATAATTGGTCATTCACTGAGAGTGTGGCTGAGGTGAAAATCCAGGTTCCGGGTTTTTCTTCGATTAATTCGCGAAAGCGGTCAGAAACTGACAATGGCGTTAGCGCCAGCACAAAATGTCGTGAGTTACATTCATACCAATAACTGTAACCGGGCATGGAGACATCTTTTAATCGTTTCAATCGGTTGCGATACACTGTCGCGCGTTCAAAGGCCGCATCCAACATAGCACTGCGCCCCAGCGAAAGCTTCATCACGTCGTAACACAGTTCCAGCGCATCATCGAGCAACAGCAGTGCCCGCTGAATAGCAGGTTGCTCCATCACATCGCGCAGATTACCGCGATAACCTGGGTCCCCCAACACCAAACGAAAGTCTTGCGTACTTTGGGTCAGGCGGTCAGCACTTTTTTGTAATTGCGCTGAATCACGCACCTCAGTTCGATAGGCAATAATAATGTCTTTTGCCAAATCCATCAGTTGCCTGCTGGTCAGTTGCTGACCGAAATATTGGCTGGCAATATCGGGTATCTGATGGGCTTCATCGAAAATCATCACATCAGCCGTGGGGATAAGTTCGGCAAACCCGCTCTCTTTCACCACCATATCTGCCAGGAATAAATGGTGGTTAACCACCACCACGTCAGCATCCATTGCCCGGCGGCGGGCTTTCACCACAAAACACTCTTTATATAGCGGGCAATCGCTGCCCAGACAATTATCATTGGTGCTGGTGACTAACGGCCAGACAAAACTGTCCTCGGCAACTTCACCGCAGGTGCTGATATCGCCGTCCACGGTTTCTGCTGACCAGCCGCGTAAGCGAACTAAATCCACTAATGTTTCACTGGCCAACTCGCCGCCCGCCAGTGATTGTTGCTCCAGCCGCTCCAGACACAGGTAGTTTGAGCGACCTTTGAGTAACGCTAGTTTTCCTTTGTATTTCAAGGCAGTTGCGACAGTGGGCAAATCTCGGGAATACAGTTGATCCTGCAACGCTTTGGAGCCAGTGGAGATAATAACTTTGCAATCAGCCCGTAATGCAGGAGCCAAATAAGCAAATGTTTTACCGGTCCCTGTACCCGCCTCAACCACCAGTTGTTGCTTGGCATCAATAGATTCACTGATTGCCGCAGCCATTTGGCGCTGGGACTCACGGGGATTAAAACCTGTAATGGCCTGTGCTAATGCACCGTCTGTTGCAAAATCGTCTGTCACGCTTTCTCTTCCGGGCGAAATCAGCGGTGATTATGCCAAGCCTGACGCCTCACGACCACACATTCTCGCCACAAGCTATGCTACCCTAATAGCAATTGACATTCACACAAGGGAGTGAAAATGAGTATTGAGCGCATTAATCCAGAAAAACGTTGGTCAGACGCAGTGGTATTTAACAATACAATCTATTACACCAGCGTTCCGGAAAATCTGGATGCAGACGCCACAGCGCAGACAGCAAACACCCTGGCAGCCATTGATATGATGCTGAATCAGCTCGGTTCAGATAAAGGCCGTATTTTGGATGCGACTATCTTTCTGGCTGATAAGGCCGACTTCGCGGCAATGAATGCAGCGTGGGATGCTTGGGTGGTTGATGGCAATGCACCAGTACGCTGCACGGTCGAAGCTAAACTAATGAATCCGAAGTATAAAGTTGAAATAAAAATTATTGCGGCTATTTGATTTTGCGATCTACTTCAACTAAAAAATGTCACTCGATATACCCAAAGTAATTGGAGTTGCAGGTAGGCGGCCAGCAAACAAATCCCGATGAGCTTACACTGGTAAGTGATTCGGGTTTGCGCGCGCAGCCAACACCCCTGCAACTTCAAGTACAAAGGGGATATCAGGATAGCTTAATCATTACCATGCCGGCCAAGAGCAGAATCAGACCAATCCAGCCTTTATAGTTCAGCCGCTGATTAAACAAAATCCAACCCGCGGCCACGGTGGCGGCGATACCGAACCCACCCCACAAAGCATAAGCCACTGATAATTCTATGCCTTTTACCGCTTGAGCCAACGCACTGAAGGCCCCTAACACGGATAACAGTGATAATATGCCCAACCATACCCGGCGAAAACCATCTGACATTTTCAGCAAGATATTGGCGATTATCTCCAGAATCACCGCCAATATTAGAAACGCAATATGATAAAACTCAAGCTGTTGCATGATGCTCACCCGAATTTCGGCTCGGACTGTTTGGTTTCTTTGGCTTGCGAGTGCCTGATTTCACTAACATTATGCCGCCGATCAAAGTCACTAAACCGGCAATTTTCAGTGGTGACAAGCTTTCATCAAACCACAACACACTGAAAACAGTGATAATCAGGATACCAATCCCTTCCCACAGCGCATAAGCCACGCCTAGTGCCACTTTTTTCACCGCCAGCGCCAGCAATATATATGAACCGGTTATCATAAAATACATCACGATATGCCCGGTCAATTCACCACTGACACTGGCGTATTTCATGGATAAAGTGCCGATAATTTCAGCCACAATCGCTAAACCTAAAAATATCCAATAAATCATTTTTCTTCTCCTAACACGCATAAACGCACGCTAAGGTCTATTTGTTACGGTTATCCTCACTCGGCATCCTATTCATAGGGAATAGACGTGCGCAGGCCGTAAGAAATAGAAACTCACTTGGCGTATAAATTTTGTTAAATTTATTAACTACGGCAGAAGAAAGACGCTACAGCTCGCTACACCAGTGATGCTCACTGGCCAGAATGGCAGACAGGAAGAGTTGGCAGGTAGAAGGTTTGAAAGTAATTCCATTAATTTTCATCATAATATATCTCTTTTTTTTAGCCACACGCGGTTTAGCTACATTCTTGTATGCAAAACTTAGTGTGATACGCCTAAAACCCTCATCAA
>NZ_JBLWEX010000029.1:0-8693 GCF_048323875.1 Yersinia sp. LJYL362 | reverse complement strand
AAATTGATACAGCATCACGTCACATGACTACCGCAGAAGATAATATTTTTAGTGATTTGGGGTTTTCTGATGCTCAGGCCAGTCAACTATTAGCAGAATCAAATGCAGAGATTGAACAAGCTTTGGTCATGAAAAAAGCACTGATGAGGTCAATTGCCGGTTGGATTAAATCAGAAGGGATACGGCAAGTGGACGCGGCCACATTACTACATGTGTCGCGTCCGAGAGTTTCAGATGTCGTTAATCAAAAAACAGAGAAATTCACTCTTGATTCATTGGTTAGCATGGCCGGTAATATCGGTAAGAAAGTCACACTTATCATTGAATAAAAAACTAGATTCCTATTTAGCGATACAACTCGACTAGTGCAGGTGTCACCTGCAATTCATGTTGCCAATGGGTGAGCGTCAGGGTGGCCAGTTGAGCCAGCCCTTGATAAAACGGGTGCCCGGCGTCGGGTTGCAGTAAGGCCAGATAGCGATACCCCCATGGCAGCAAGTGATCTGCCAGTAACTCGGGCAAATCAGCCGGTTGATGCTCTGCCAGCCAGGCGGCCATCATTAGCATTAGACCAAACTGATCCTCCGGTTCACCCTGCTCCAATGTGACTTCCACTTGCTTCTGCGCCATCCAGTGACGCAGTTTTAGGGTAGAGTCGCCAAATAACACAATTTCTTTATCGAGATAGACGGAACCCCAAGGCGGGGCAGGCAAAGCATAAGGGCCAATGAACAGCCGTTGCCAAGCTTCTTCTCGGGTTTCGTCACCTGCCGATTGCGCCAGCAAAGCCGCCATTGGCAGCAATTGCTGTTCCGAGCCATAAGGCCACTGTGCCGCCCATGAGCCATTGCTTAATTGCGCCACAATATCACAGCATTCTGGGCTATCTGGCTCGCAGTAAAATAGTATCCCTAAGACTCGTCCTGTCAGTTCAATATGCTGATATATCATGTCATTCCCACCGTCATATGCAGCCCATAAAACACGCCACGGCCAATCAATTCAGCAATAATAATCAATAACATGGCAAAAATCATCCCGAGAGTCATGGGGGTGCGCCCTCGGATTAACGGGCAAATCCAACAGCCTAATCCCAATACCAGTAACACCAAACGCCAGACCATCAAGGTGCCGTAATCAGGGATAAGCTGAGTAGCTTGCTGCACCGAGCTGTAAATCAGCGGCAAACTCGCGGCCTGCATAATGACACTGGCGAGACTGATAATCAGCGCTAACACACTGATCATCGGCAGTTGTAGCATGGCCCGCCCATTGATATCCGCCCATTGCAGCAGTAAATAACCCAACATTGGCCCGCTAATAAAGGCGGTCAGCACGAAGCCCAGTGGGGTATAAATATTATCCCAGGTGGGTACTGTATCAATGGAATAAACCCGACACATGGCATAAACGAATACCACGCCCAACACCATGGCCACCACCAACCAGATTTTACCCAGCAACGCGGGCATCTTATTCAAAATCGCCAGCAACCAGTAAAAACCTGCTACGGCAAAGAACACCGAACCGGCGGCTATCTCATTACTCAGCGCCGATTCACCGACCCGATTTAACGAGTTGAATGCCCGCATGGGCGAACCCAAATGTAGTGTCGAGGCAATGAAAGCCAAGGCCATCAACACCCACAACACAAACATGCTGCGGTGAACACGCTGTTGTTGCCCACGACTCAAACCGCCAAATATCAATGCCAGCCCAAGAACAATAAAGCCCCCGACCACGCATTGCCCCAGAACCGTAAAGACCATCAGTGGCCATTCATGCCATCCCATACCCATGTTATACCTCCTTCGGATTTGCCAGATGACCGGTGGTATCTCTGACCGGGCGGCTGTTGGCATTCGGTTTCACGACAATATTCGGTAAGGTGAAATGCGCGGCGGGCAAAGGGGCAACTTCAGCCAGTTCACCGTATTTCTCGCGCAACTCATCGATAGGTGCCATATCCAGCGCCCGCAATGGGCAGGAATCGACACAAATCGGCTTCTTACCGGCGGCAACTCTTTCATAGCAGCCGTCACACTTGGTCATATGCCCTTTTGCTTCGTCATATTGCGGCGCACCATACGGGCAAGCCATATGGCAGTAGCGGCAACCAATACAAATATCCTCATTCACCACCACAAAACCATCATCGCGCTTATGCATCGCGCCAGTCGGGCACACTTTGGTACAGGCGGGGTCACTACAGTGGTTGCAGGCAATAGAAAGATAGTAAGCGAACACATTCTGGTGCCATGCGCCGTTAGCCTGCTGCCAGTCACCTCCGGCATATTCATAAATGCGCCGGAAGCTCACATCGGTTGATAGATTTTTGAAATCTTTGCAAGCCAGCTCGCAAGTTTTGCACCCCGTGCACCGGCTGGAGTCGATGTAAAAACCATATTGCGTCATCAGTTAGCTCCTTAAGCCTTGGTTACTTGAACGAGGTTGGTGTGGGATGGGTTCCCTTTTGCCAACGGCGAGGGGCGCTGTGTGGTCAATACGTTGATACTGCCCGCTCTGTCGATGCGATTTTTATCTGGGCTGTACCACGCCCCTTCCCCTAGTGCTACCACGCCCGGCATCATGCGCGGCGTGACTTTGGCGTTAATCTGAACTTCGCCACGGCCATTAAATATCCGCACAATATCGCCATTTTTAATGTCGCGTTCTCTGGCATCGAGAGGATTAATCCACATTCCCTGACGGCAAGAGGCTTTCAGGACATCGACGTTGCCGTAAGTCGAGTGAGTTCGGGCTTTGTAATGGAAACCGGTCAGTTGCAATGGATATTTCTGGTTAAGGGGATCGTCAAAACTTTCGAACCCCGCGGCATACACCGGCAGCGGGTCAATAACATCATCCGGTTGTAACTCCCAGGTCGCGGCAATTTGCGCTAACTCGGCAGAGTAGATTTCAATTTTTCCCGATGGTGTGGTGAGCGGGTTAGCGAGCGGATCGGCACGAAATGCTTTATAGGCAACATGGTGCCCTGCCGGATCGCGTTTTTTGAAAATGCCCTGCTCGCGGAATTCCTCAAAGGAAGGCAGTTCAGGAATGGCTTCCCGTGATTGCTGATAAAGATGGCGCAGCCAGCCCTCTTGTGTGCGCCCTTCGGTAAATTGCTGCTCCACTCCCATACGTTTTGCCAGCTCACTGGTCATTTCATAGATGTTTTTGCACTCAAAGCGCGGTTTGATGACCTGATCGGCGAAGATCACATATGCCATGTTGCCACTCGATGCATCGAGGCAAAAGTCCATCTGCTCGGAAGCGGTACAATCTGGCAGAATGATATCGGCATATTGAGCTGACGACGTCATGTGGTTATCGATGACCACAATCATTTCGCATTTCTTATCATCTTGCAGAATGTCATGAGTACGGTTTATTTCTGCATGCTGATTAATCAGGCAGTTACTGGCATAGTTCCAGATAAACTTGATGGGTACGTCCAGCTTATCTTTACCCCGTACTCCGTCGCGGGTGGCGGTCATTTCAGGGCCGCGCTCAATGGCATCAGTCCATAAAAACATCGAAATACTGGTTTTAATTGGGTTTTCCAACGTTGGCATTCGGACAAACGGCAGGCCGTAGGAGCCTTCACGCGCCCCGGAATTGCCACCATTGATCCCCACGTTACCGGTCAAGATAGCCAGCATGGCAATTGCGCGACTGGTATTTTCGCCGTTGGCATGGCGCTGTGGCCCCCACCCCTGCGCGATATAAGCGGGTTTCACCGAGCCAATTTCGCGGCCCAACTTAATTATTTTTGCGGCAGGAATACCGGTGATAGCCTCCGCCCATTGCGGCGTTTTGGCAGTGTTATCTGCACCCTGCCCTAAAATATAGGCTTTATAATGGCTATTCTTCGGCGCGCTTTCGGGGAGGGTTTTCTCGTCATAGCCCACGCAATATTTATCGAGGAACGGCTGATCCACCAGATTCTCGCTGATCATCACATACGCCAGTGCGCAGGCTAGAGCGGCATCCGTCCCCGGTCGCAGCGGTATCCATTCATCTTCACGGCCCGCAGCGGTATCGGTATATCGCGGATCAATAACAATCATCTTGGCGTTAGATTTCTCCCGCGCCTGCTCCAAATAGTAAGTGACACCGCCGCCACTCATCCGGGTTTCACCGGGGTTGTTGCCAAACAACACCACCAGTTTGCTGTTTTCAATGTCTGATGGGCTATTGCCGTCAGCCCAGCCGCCATAGGTATAATTCAGGCCGGCTGCAATCTGTGCGGTGCTGTAATCGCCATAATGATTAAGATAGCCGCCACAGCAATTCATCAATCGAGCCAATAAGGTTGAACCCGGTGGCCACGAGCGGGTCATGGTGCCGCCCAGCGTACCCGTGCCGTAGTTCAAATAGATGGCTTCATTTCCATACTCACTAATGATGCTTTTCATACTGGCAGCGAGGATATCAAATGCCTCATCCCATGAAATACGTTTGAACTTGCCTTCTCCACGCGCGCCCACGCGTTTCATTGGGTATTTTAATCGGTCTGGGTTATACACCCGCCGACGCATTGAGCGGCCGCGTAAACAGGCCCGCACCTGATGCAACCCCTCAAAATCATCGTCACCGGTATTATCCGTTTCGACGTATTTAATTTCGCCATCAACCACATACATGCGCAGTGGGCAACGGCTGCCGCAGTTAACGGTGCAAGCACTCCATATCACTTTGCCATCATTAGCCGGGTTTATTGCAGATTGAACAGCGTGTGCGGTGCGGGAAAACGGTAGCGAAAATGCTCCGGTTGCCACGGCCAGGCCGCCGACGACTGTCGTTTGGACCAGTTTTCGGCGCGTAATTTCTGCCGTTAACAGCCGGGATTGGTTGGTCTCTTTCATAAGATTCCCACTTGGTTGCATTCCAGAAAATGGAGAACATCGCAATAGATGAAATCCGATTAATTCAAAAAAATGAGTTATTCAGCGGGAGGGATGGTTAAGGCAGATCGCGGTGGCTCAGTGATAGCAATTGTTATAGTTAGGATGATAAATATACCGCCCCGCATCAGTGACCCTACCTCTTTTGGGTAGAACGGGAGTTGTTTGGTATCAATAAAGCCATGAGGATTAAACTTTCCTCATGACTTTATAATCAATTTGTGACGAATGACCGTTCTTTCAGCAAGCTTGATGATAAAGCGTCATTATCTCATCAACCGAGGCTTCACGCGGGTTGCCCCCAGTACAGACATCGGCAAAGGCTGCCGCCGCCAGTGCTGGAATATCATCAGCCCGCATCCCAACAGCACTGAGAGAAGCGGGGATGCCAATATCACGATTCAGTGCAAATACCGCCTGGATAGTTTGCTCGCGCACTTTGTCCAGCGGCAAACTTAATGCATTATCCAGCCCCATTGCCACTGCGACTTGACGGAAGCGCTCACCGGTATAAGCTGCGTTATAGCGCATGATATAAGGCAATAAAATGGCATTAGCCACGCCATGTGGCATGTTGTAAAACGCGCCAAGCGGGTGAGCCATACCGTGTACCAATCCCAGCCCCACATTGGAAAAGCCCATACCGGCAATATACTGCCCAAGCGCCATATCTTCGCTTGCTGTGGCATCCCCTTTTACTGATGCCCGCAAGGAACGGCTGATAACCTCAATGGCCTTGAGATGCAAAGTATCCGTCAGCTCCCAAGCGCCTTTCGTCAAATATCCCTCAATAGCATGCGTTAACGCATCCACCCCCGTCGCCGCTTTTAGCGCTGCGGGCATGCTGTCCATCATATCGGCATCAATAAATGCTACGGCGGGAATGGCATGAGGATCGACGCAAACGAATTTACGCCGCCGCTCTTCGTCAGTAATCACATAGTTAATGGTCACTTCCGCAGCCGTCCCGGCAGTGGTAGGGATAGCGAGAATAGGTACGCAAGGCTTACGGGTATCTGCGACACCTTCCAGACTACGCACATCGGCAAACTCAGGGTTATTGATAATAATACCAATAGCTTTACAGGTATCCTGTGGCGAGCCGCCCCCCAAGGCTATCAGGTAATCCGCTCCACTTTGGCGAAAAGCATCTACCCCTTGTTGCACAACACTGATAGTCGGATTGGGTTTGACGGCATCAAAAATGGCGAAATCCAAACCGGCCTGTTCCAGGCGACTGATTAAACGGGTTGCCACACCACATTCGAGCAGTATTTTATCCGTGACGACCAATGCTTTTTGATAACCCCGCCGGGTAACCTCATCGGTCAGTGCCGCCAATGATCCGCGACCAAACCACGCCGTTTCATTTAAAATCATTCTATTCATGATTGATTCCTCGATGTTTTTGTCCACCTGCTATTTTTAGCCACGAGCTAGTCTTCAACCCGCAAACCGTAGGTTTTGAATTTCTCCAATACCACACTGATTTCTTCTGTAGATAACACCGGCACCTCATCAACAATCGGTAAAATCGCCAGTAGCAATGTGGCCAAAACCTCCACCTCATGGGCCAACCACAGTGCTTTCGCCAGGTTTTCTTCACAAGCAATCAGGCCATGATGCTGCAACAAAGTCGCTTTACGTTTTTTCATCGCCACAGCGACATGTTCAGAAAGCGCTTTGGTGCCAAAGGTGGCATATGGCACACAAGGGATATCATCACCACCCGCGGCAGCAATCATGTAATGAATGGCCGGAATCGGACGATTTAGAATCGAAACTGCCGTGCAATGAACTGAATGGTTGTGCACCACAGCATTGGCATCGGGCCGGGTTTGGTAAACGGCCTGATGAAAGCGCCATTCACTGGAAGGAACTTTGCCCGCCTCGTGGTGACCGTCGGCATCAATATAAACAATATGTGACTCGGTGAGCTTGTCATAAGCGATACCGGACGGCGTAATCAAAAAACCCTCTTGATAGCGCACGCTAACATTGCCAGCCGTTCCCTGATTCAGGCCTAAGCGGGTCATTTCAAGGCAGGTATTAATAATGTCTCGCGCCAATGCTTCCTTTTTCATTTGTTCCTCTCTTGGGATGCAAATACCTAAATGTAAAAATGCATTAAATAATGTATTGGGTTAATGAGCGTGAAGATGAGACATATTTTTCGCTCATTTAATTAAAGTAAAAAATGAAGCGCGCAAAAGTGTGAGCCAGGTCATGAGTATTCATTGTTTAATGCCAATTTAAGTATTGTTTGTTTTTATAAAATGTCCGTTTGAAAACACGACAGGACTAAACGGTCAAATACCTGTTTACATATATATTTATGATGAATTGACCGTTTGTGACAGAAATAAAATAATCGGTCATTACCTTTGTGTGTTTGAAACACAATTCATTTCAAACGGTCATGAATTGTTTTTATTTAAAGTGATTATCATCACAAAATATCAGCATTGAGTTACCAATGTGATTCAGCTCATACTTTTTAGCGATTTTTACCTTATAAAGAACGGGACTTAACGCAATGAAGATATTTTAATTTGCACAAAGACAGTTAATGTCGAACCCAAAAAAAACATCATTCATTAAACAAAAAATTTCCGTCGAATATTACGAACTTTCGAACGAGTGAAGTATCTGACGAGGGCACCATGGGAAATATTTTAATACAAACAGATAGCACCAAAATTTCCGCCTCGGTAAGTGACGAGTCGGTAAATAAAAAAAGATATCTGATTCCTTTCGCGTTGCTGTGCTCGCTGTTCTTTCTTTGGGCAGTAGCAAACAACCTAAATGATATTTTATTACCTCAGTTTCAGCAGGCATTTACGCTAACCAATTTTCAGGCTGGCCTGATTCAATCCTCTTTCTATTTCGGTTACTTCTTGATCCCAATCCCAGCGGGCATCTTGATGAAAAAATTCAGTTATAAAGCGGGGATTATCACCGGACTTCTGTTCTACGCCTTTGGCGCAGCCCTGTTTTGGCCTGCCGCAGAGACGATGAATTACACCTTGTTTTTAATCGGTTTATTTATCATTGCGGCCGGTTTAGGTTGCCTTGAAACGGCCGCTAATCCCTTTGTTACCGTATTGGGGCCTGAGAAAACCGGCCATTTCCGGATCAACCTGGCGCAAACATTTAACTCCTTTGGTGCCATTATCGCCGTGGTATTCGGGCAAAGTTTAATCCTCTCCAATGTCCCCCATCAGACACAGGAAGTATTAGATAAATTGTCGGTTGAGGATTTAAATAGTTATCACCATAGCTTGGTCAAAGCGGTACAGTTACCCTATTTGATTATTGTGGCAGTGGTTATTTTTGTTGCGCTATTAATTCTTATCACTCGGTTCCCTGCAATAAAAAGTGAGTCTGACGATACACACAATGGTTCTTTCTTTGCATCATTACCACGTTTATTAAAAATAACTCATTGGCGCTGGGCAGTATTAGCACAATTCTGTTATGTCGGCGCACAAACAGCCTGTTGGAGTTATTTAATTCGCTATGCCATAGAAGAACTGCCAAATGTTACACCCGGATATGCTGCTAATTATTTAACGGCCACCATGGTGTGTTTCTTTATCGGTCGATTCAGTGGAACCTGGTTAATTACCCGCTTCGCGCCTGAGAAAGTATTAGCCGCTTATGCATTAATTTCAATGTTACTTTGTATTATCTCGGCAGCCTTTGGGGGACATATTGGATTATTAGCGCTGACATTATGCAGCATGTTTATGTCAATACAGTACCCTACCATTTTCTCTTTAG
>NZ_JBLWEX010000028.1:0-8693 GCF_048323875.1 Yersinia sp. LJYL362 | reverse complement strand
AAATTGATACAGCATCACGTCACATGACTACCGCAGAAGATAATATTTTTAGTGATTTGGGGTTTTCTGATGCTCAGGCCAGTCAACTATTAGCAGAATCAAATGCAGAGATTGAACAAGCTTTGGTAATGAAAAAAGCACTGATGACGTCAATTGCTGGTTGGATTAAATCCGAAGGTATACGGCAAGTGGACGCGGCCACATTACTACATGTGTCGCGCCCGAGAGTTTCAGATGTCGTTAATCAAAAAACAGAAAAATTCACTCTTGATTCATTGGTTAGCATGGCCGGTAATATCGGTAAGAAAGTCACACTTATCATTGAATAAAAAACCAGATTCCTGTTTAGCGATACAACTCAACCAGTGCAGGCGTCACCTGCAATTCATCTTGCCAATGGGTGAGCGTCAGAGTTGCCAGTTGAGCCAGCCCTTGATAAAACGGATGCCCGGCGTCGGATTGCAGCAAAGCCAGATAGCGATACCCCCAAGGCAGTAAGTGATCGGCCAGTAACTCGGGCAAACCGGCTGGTTGATGCTCTGCCAGCCAGGCAGCCATCATTAGCATTAAACCAAACTGATCTTCCGGCTCATCCTGATCCAATGTCACTTCCACTTGCTGCTGCGCCATCCAGTGGCGCAGTTTTAAGGTGGAATCACCAAATAACACATTCTCTTTATCGAGATAAACAGAACCCCAAGGCGGCGCAGGCAAAGCATAAGGGCCAATAAACAGCCGTTGCCAAGCCTCTTCTCGCGTTTCTTCGGTTACTGATTGTGCCAGTAAAGCCGCAATAGCTAGCCGCTGCTGCTCCGAGCCATAAGGCCACTGTGCCGCCCATAAACCATGACTTAATTGCGCCACAATATCATGGCATGCCGGGCTGTCTGGCTCGCAATAAAACAGTGCGCCCAACACCCGGCCTGTCAATGCAATTTGCTGATAAATCATGTCATTCCTACCGTCATATGCAGCCCGTAGAACACGCCGCGGCCAATCAATTCAGCAACAATAATCAATAACATGGCAAATATCATCCCCAGTGTCATAGGTGTACGCCCTCGAATTAAGGGACAAATCCAACAGCCCAATCCTAATACCAGCAACACCAAACGCCAGACCATCAAGGTGCCATAATCAGGGATGAGCTGAGAGGCTTGCTGCACCGAGCTGTAAATCAGCGGCAAACTCGCGGCCTGCATAATGACACTGGCGAGACTGATAATCAGCGCTAACACACTGATCATCGGCAGCTGTAGCATCGCCCGCCCATTGATATCCGCCCATTGCAGCAGTAAATAACCCAACATTGGCCCGCTAATAAAGGCGGTCAGCACGAAGCCCAGTGGGGTATAAATATTATCCCAGGTGGGTACTGTATCAATGGAATAAACCCGACACATGGCATAAACGAATACCACGCCCAGCACCATTGCCACCACCAACCAGATTTTACCGAGCAGCGCGGGCATCTTATTCAAAATCGCCAGCAACCAGTAGAAGCCCGCTACGGCAAAGAACACCGAACCGGCGGCTATCTCATTACTCAGCGCCGATTCACCGACCCGATTTAACGAGTTGAATGCCCGCATGGGCGAGCCCAGATGCAATGTCGAGGCAATGAAAGCCAAAGCCATCAACACCCATAAGGCAAACATGCTGCGGTGAACACGCTGTTGTTGCCCACGACTCAAACCGCCAAATATCAATGCCAGCCCAAGAACAATAAAGCCTCCGACTACGCACTGCCCCAGCACCGTAAAGACCATCAGTGGCCATTCATGCCATCCCATACCCATGCTATACCTCCTTCGGATTTGCCAGATGACCGGTGGTATCTCTGACCGGGCGGCTGTTGGCATTCGGTTTCACGACAATATTCGGTAAGGTGAAATGAGCGGCAGGCAGCGGAGCAACTTCGGCCAATTCACCGTACTTCTCACGCAGCTCATCGATAGGTGCCATATCCAGCGCTCGCAATGGGCAGGAGTCGACACAAATCGGCTTCTTACCGGCGGCGACTCTCTCATAGCAGCCGTCACACTTGGTCATATGTCCTTTTGCTTCGTCGTACTGCGGCGCACCATACGGGCAGGCCATATGGCAGTAACGACAACCGATACAAATATCCTCGTTAACTACCACAAAACCATCATCGCGCTTATGCATCGCGCCAGTCGGGCACACTTTAGTACAGGCGGGGTCACTACAGTGGTTGCAGGCAATAGAAAGATAGTAAGCAAACACATTCTGGTGCCATGCACCGTTATCCTGTTGCCAGTCACCTCCGGCATATTCGTAAATGCGCCGGAAGCTCACATCGGTGGATAAATTTTTGAAGTCTTTGCAAGCCAGCTCGCAAGTTTTGCACCCCGTGCACCGGCTGGAGTCGATGTAAAAACCATATTGCGTCATCAGTTAGCTCCTTAAGCCTTGGTTACTTGAACGAGGTTGGTATGGGATGGGTTCCCTTTCGCCAACGGAGAAGGGCGCTGTGTGGTCAATACGTTGATGCTGCCCGCTCTGTCGATGCGATTTTCATCTGGGCTGTACCATGCCCCCTCCCCCAGCGCCACAACGCCCGGCATCATACGTGGCGTGACTTTGGCGTTAATCTGAACTTCGCCACGGCCATTAAATATCCGCACAATATCGCCATTTTTGATGTCGCGTTCCCTGGCATCGAGTGGGTTAATCCACATTTCCTGACGGCAAGCGACTTTCAGTACCTCGACGTTGCCGTAAGTCGAGTGAGTTCGGGCTTTGTAATGGAATCCGGTGAGTTGTAATGGATACTTCTGGTTTAGGGGATCGTCAAAACTTTCGAATCCAGCGGCATACACGGGCAGCGGGTCAATAACATCATCCGGTTGTAGCTCCCAGGTCGCGGCAATTTGCGCTAACTCGGCAGAGTAGATTTCAATTTTGCCCGATGGCGTGGTGAGCGGGTTAGCAACCGGATCGGCGCGGAAGGCTTTATAGGCAACATGATGCCCTGCCGGATCGCGTTTTTTGAAAATGCCCTGTTCGCGGAATTCCTCAAAAGAAGGCAGTTCAGGAATGGCTTCCTGTGATTGCTGATAGAGATGGCGCAGCCAGCCCTCTTGTGTGCGCCCTTCGGTAAATTGCTGCTCCACCCCCATACGTTTTGCCAGCTCACTGGTCATTTCATAGATGTTTTTGCACTCAAAGCGCGGTTTGATCACCTGATCGGCGAAGATCACATATGCCATGTTGCCACTCGATGCATCGAGGCAGAAGTCCATCTGCTCGGAAGCGGTACAATCTGGCAGAATGATATCGGCATATTGAGCTGACGAAGTCATGTGGTTATCGATGACCACAATCATTTCGCATTTCTTATCATCTTGCAGAATGTCATGAGTACGGTTTATTTCTGCATGCTGATTAATCAGGCAGTTACTGGCATAGTTCCAGATAAACTTGATGGGCACATCCAGCTTATCTTTACCCCGTACTCCGTCGCGGATGGCGGTCATTTCAGGGCCGCGCTCAATGGCATCAGTCCATAAAAACATCGAAATACTGGTTTTAATTGGGTTTTCCAACGTCGGCATTCGGACAAACGGCAGGCCATAGGAACCTTCACGCGCCCCAGAATTACCACCATTGATCCCTACGTTACCGGTCAAGATAGCCAGCATGGCAATTGCGCGACTGGTATTTTCGCCGTTAGCATGGCGCTGTGGCCCCCACCCCTGCGCGATATAAGCGGGTTTCACCGAGCCAATTTCTCGGCCCAACTTAATTATTTTTGCGGCAGGAATACCGGTGATAGCCTCCGCCCACTGTGGCGTTTTGGCGGTTTTATCTGTGCCCTGCCCTAAAATATAGGCTTTATAATGACTATTCTTCGGCGCGCCTTCGGGTAGGGTTTTCTCGTCATAGCCCACGCAATATTTATCGAGGAACGGCTGATCCACCAGATTCTCGCTAATCATTACATAAGCCAGTGCGCAGGCCAGTGCAGCATCCGTCCCCGGCCGCAGCGGGATCCATTCATCCTCACGGCCCGCCGCGGTATCGGTATAACGCGGATCAATAACAATCATTTTGGCGTTAGACTTCTCCCGTGCCTGCTCCAGATAATAAGTGACGCCCCCGCCGCTCATCCGGGTTTCGCCGGGGTTGTTACCAAACAACACCACCAGTTTGCTGTTTTCAATGTCTGATGGGCTATTACCGTCAGCCCAACCGCCATAGGTATAATTCAGGCCGGCTGCAATCTGTGCGGTGCTGTAATCGCCATAATGATTAAGATAGCCGCCGCAACAATTCATCAATCGGGCCAATAAGGTTGAACCCGGTGGCCACGAGCGGGTCATGGTGCCGCCCAGCGTACCCGTGCCGTAGTTTAAATAGATGGCTTCATTGCCATACTCATTAATGATGCTTTTCATGCTGGCAGCGAGGGTATCAAATGCCTCATCCCATGAAATACGTTTAAACTTACCTTCCCCGCGCGCACCTACGCGTTTCATTGGGTATTTCAATCGGTCGGGGTTATACACCCGCCGACGCATTGAGCGGCCGCGTAAACAGGCACGAACTTGATGCAAACCCTCAAAATCATCATCACCGGTATTATCCGTTTCGACATATTTAATTTCCCCATCAACCACATGCATGCGCAATGGGCAACGGCTGCCGCAGTTAACGGTGCAAGCACTCCATATCACTTTGCCATCATTAGCTGGGTTTATTGCAGATTGAACAGCGTGTGCGGTGCGGGAAAACGGTAGCGAAAACGCTCCGGTTGCCATGGCAAGGCCGCCGACGACTGTCGTTTGGACAAGTTTTCGGCGCGTAATTTCTGCCGTTAACAGTCGAGATTGGTTGGTCTCTTTCATAAGATTCCCACTTGGTTGCATTCCAGAAAATGGAGAACACCGCAATGGATGAAATCCGATTAATTCAAAAAAATGAGTTATTCAGCGGGAGGGATGGTTAAGGCAGAGCGCGGTGGCTCAGTTATAGCAGTTGTTATAGTTAGGATAATAAATATACCGCCCCGCATCAGTGACCCTACCTCTTTTGGGTATAGTGGGAGTTGTTTGGTATCAATAAAGCCATGAGGATTAAACTTTCCTCATGACTTTATAATCAATTTGTGACGAATGACCGTTCTTTCAGCAAGCTTGATGATAAAGCGTCATAATCTCATCAACCGAGGCTTCACGCGGATTGCCCCCAGTACAGACATCGGCAAAGGCTGCTACAGCCAGTGCTGGAATATCATCAGCCCGCATCCCAACAGCACTGAGAGAAGCTGGGATGCCAATATCACGATTCAATGCAAATACCGCCTGAATAGTTTGCTCACGCACCTGATCCAACGGCAAACTTAATGCGTTATCCAGCCCCATCGCCACTGCGATTTGACGGAAACGCTCACCGGTATAAGCCGCGTTATAGCGCATGATATAAGGCAATAAAATGGCATTAGCCACGCCATGTGCCATGTTGTAAAACGCGCCAAGCGGGTGAGCCATACCGTGTACTAATCCCAGCCCCACATTGGAAAAACCCATACCGGCAATATACTGCCCAAGCGCCATATCTTCGCTCGCAGTGGCATCACCTTTTACTGCTGCGCGCAAGGAACGGCTGATAACCTCAATGGCTTTGAGATGCAAAGTATCGGTCAGTTCCCAAGCTCCTTTCGTTAAATATCCCTCAATAGCATGTGTTAACGCATCAACCCCCGTCGCCGCTTTTAGCGCCGCTGGCATGCTATCCATCATATCGGCATCAATAAATGCTACGGCGGGAATGGCATGAGGATCGACACAAACAAATTTACGCCGCCGCTCTTCGTCAGTAATCACATAATTAATGGTCACTTCCGCAGCCGTCCCGGCAGTGGTAGGGATAGCGAGAATAGGTACGCAAGGCTTACGGGTATCTGCAACACCTTCCAGACTACGCACATCGGCAAACTCAGGGTTATTGATAATGATACCAATAGCTTTACAGGTATCCTGTGGCGAGCCGCCCCCCAGGGCTATCAGGTAATCCGCCTCACTTTGGCGAAAAGCATCTACCCCTTGTTGCACAATACTGATAGTCGGATTGGGTTTAACGGCATCAAAAATGGCGAAATACAAACCGGCCTGTTCCAGACGACTAATTAAACGGGTCGCCACACCACATTCGAGCAGTATTTTATCCGTGACGACCAATGCTTTTTGATAACCCCGCCGGGTAACCTCATCGGTCAGTGCCGCCAATGAGCCGCGACCAAACCACGCCGTTTCATTTAAAATCATTCTATTCATGATTGATTCCTCAGTGTTTTTGTCCACCTGCTATTTTTAGCCACGAGCTAGTCTTCAACCCGCAAACCGTAGGTTTTGAATTTCTCCAATACCACACTGATTTCTTCTTTAGATAACACCGGCACCTCATCAACAATCGGTAAAATCGCCAGTAGCAATGTGGCCAAAACCTCCACCTCATGGGCCAACCACAGTGCTTTCGCCAGGTTTTCTTCACAAGCAATCAGGCCATGATGCTGCAACAAAGTCGCTTTACGATTTTTCATCGCCACAGCGACATGTTCAGAAAGCGCTTTGGTGCCAAAGGTGGCATATGGCGCACAAGGGATATCATCGCCACCCGCAGCAGCAATCATGTAATGAATGGCAGGAATCGGACGATTTAGAATCGAAACTGCCGTGCAATGAACTGAATGGTTGTGCACCACAGCATTTGCATCGGGCCGGGTTTGGTAAACGGCCTGATGAAAGCGCCATTCACTGGAAGGAACTTTGCCTGCCTCGTGGTGACCGTCGGCATCAATATAAACAATATGTGACTCGGTGAGTTTGTCATAAGCAATACCAGACGGCGTAATCAAAAAACCCTCTTGATAGCGCACGCTAACATTACCAGCCGTTCCCTGATTCAGGCCTAAGCGGGTCATTTCAAGGCAGGTATTAATAATGTCGCGCGCCAATGCTTCTTTTTTCATTTGTTCCTCTCCTGGGATGCAAATATCTAAATGTAAAAATGCATTAAATAATGTATTGGGTTAATGAGCGTGAATATGAGACATATTTTTCGCTCATTTAATTAAAGTAAAAAATGAAGCGCGCAAAAGTGTGAGCCAGGTCATGAGTATTCATTGTTTAATGCCGATTTAAGTATTGTTTATTTTTATAAAATGTCCGTTTGAAAATACAACATGACTAAACGGTCAAATATCCATTTACATATATATTTATGACTATTTGACCGTTTGTGACAGAAATAAAATAATCGGTCATTAGCTTTGTGTGTTTGAAACACAATTCATTTCAAACGGTCATGAATTGTTTTTATTTAAAGTGATTAGCATCACAAAATATCAGCATTGAGTTACCAATGTGATTCAGCTCATACTTTTTAGCTATTTTTACCTTATAAAGAACGGGACTTAACGCAATGAGGATATTTTAATTTGGACTCAGACAACTCATGTCGACCAGAGAAAAATATCATTCATTAAACAAAAAAATTTCCGTCGAATATTACGAACTTTCGAACGAGTGAAGTATCTGACGAGGGCACCATGGGAAATATTTTAATACAAACAGATAGCACCAAAATTTCCGCCTCGGTAAGTGACGAGTCGGCAAATAAAAAAAGATATCTGATTCCTTTCGCGTTGCTGTGCTCGCTGTTCTTTCTTTGGGCAGTAGCAAACAACCTAAATGATATTTTATTACCTCAGTTTCAGCAGGCATTTACGTTAACCAATTTTCAGGCTGGCCTGATTCAATCCTCATTCTATTTCGGTTATTTCCTGATCCCAATCCCAGCTGGCATCTTGATGAAAAGATTCAGTTATAAAGCGGGGATCATCACCGGTCTTCTGTTCTACGCCTTTGGCGCAGCCCTGTTTTGGCCTGCCGCAGAGACAATGAACTACACCTTGTTTTTAATCGGCTTATTCATCATCGCAGCCGGTTTGGGGTGCCTGGAAACGGCTGCCAACCCCTTTGTTACTGTATTAGGGCCTGAGAAAACCGGCCATTTTCGGATCAACCTGGCACAAACATTTAATTCCTTTGGCGCCATTATCGCCGTGGTATTCGGGCAAAGCTTAATCCTCTCCAATGTCCCTCATCAGACACAGGAAGTATTAGATAAATTGTCGGTTGAGGATTTAAATAGTTATCACCATAGCTTGGTCAAAGCGGTACAATTACCCTATTTGATTATTGTGGCAGTGGTTATTTTTGTTGCGCTATTAATTCTTATCACTCGGTTCCCTGCAATAAAAAGCGAGTCTGACGACACGCACAATGGCTCTTTCTTTTCTTCATTACCACGTTTATTAAAAATAACCCACTGGCGCTGGGCAGTATTAGCGCAGTTCTGTTATGTCGGCGCACAAACAGCCTGTTGGAGTTATTTAATTCGCTATGCAATAGAAGAATTGCCAAATGTCACCCCCGGATATGCTGCTAATTATTTAACTGCCACTATGGTGTGTTTCTTTATCGGTCGATTCAGTGGGACCTGGTTAATTACCCGCTTCGCGCCTGAGAAAGTATTAGCTGCTTATGCATTAATTTCAATGTTACTTTGTATTATCTCGGCAGCCTTTGGGGGACATATTGGATTATTAGCGCTGACATTATGCAGCATGTTTATGTCAATACAGTACCCTACCATTTTCTCTTTAG
>NZ_JBLWEX010000027.1:0-8676 GCF_048323875.1 Yersinia sp. LJYL362 | reverse complement strand
CAGCCAATATAGCCAAGGAACGGCTGCAAATTATCGTCGCTGAGCGTCGTCGTGGGGACAGTGAGCCCCATTATTTGCCTGACTTGAAACGCGATATTTTGGCGGTTATTTGTAAATACATTCAGATTGACCCGGAAATGCTGCATGTGCAATTTGAGCAGAAAGGGGATGATATTTCGGTGCTTGAACTTAACGTGACATTACCGGAAACGGAAGAAACGCCTAAATGATTTCTTCGCAATAACTACCCCCTGTATTTATTTACAGGGGGTAATTCTTTTTTATAAACTGTATATATATCCAGGTTTATACTCGTTATATATAACCCGCCCAAACAAGAAAATTCTTAACTCTTATTTCTGCTATTAATATTGCTGTAAAATCTCAGTCAATTCCGTAGCCAATAAATCCCCACGCCAACCACTTAATAATTCAGGTTGAGTTTCTGTCGACTTCAATTTCCAATGCCAACTGAGTAATTGGTTTATTTGGCGGCGTGACGCCAACAATTCGCTACTTAACCCACTGCGTTCACTGACCGACACAATAAGTGCTTTAATATCTTTAAAGACTTTTTTGTAACCAGGCTGATCAATCAGATTGATAACCGGTGGTGGCAACTGGTCCTCAGGAACAGCATTACCTTCCGCTACCAACGCCAGTAAAGTGCGGCCATGATAGCGGATCTCTTGCCCACTTAAGCCCAGAGAGTCAAGCTCACCCAGTGAGGTTGGCTGATAACGGGCAACTTGCCACAAATTCTCTTCGCGAACCACAAAGTTCACCGCCAGGTCACGTTCGCGAGCCTGACGTAAGCGCCATGACGCCAATTTTTGCAGACAAGCCAACTGATGGCCACGCAACTGCCAGGCATTGGTGATTTCACGGTAGGCTAATTCGGGATCGAGTGTTTCACTACGGCGGCGACACAACAGCTCACATTCGTCTTTAGCGGCGTCCATACGTCCTGCTGCTTCGGTCGCTGCAACTAATTTAGTCGCTAACGGTAATAGGTAAAATACGTCAGCAGCCGCATAATCACACTGTTTTTCACTCAGAGGACGAGCAATCCAATCCGTGCGAGATTCGCTTTTATCTAATTCGACGCCTTCAAATTCATTCACCAACATGGCGAAACCGCAAGATAACGAGCGGCCAGAAAATGCCGCCAACACCTGAGTATCAATCATCGGTGTAGGCATCAGTTCAAAAGCATTCAAAAACACTTCGAGATCTTCACTCCCGGCATGTAGGTACTTCACTACATTTAAATCTTGCAACAACTCACGGAAAGGCTGCCACTGCGTGATGGGCAAAGGATCAATCAGCGAAAGTTGTTCACCATCATACAGTTGAATCAGGCCCAACTGAGGGTAGTAGGTGCGAGTTCTGACAAACTCTGTATCCAGCGCAACATGGGCATGTGTTCGGGCTTGTTCGCAGACCTGCTGCAACGCACTGTCGGTCGTGATCAACTGATAATTCAAAACGTGATTCTCTATTAGTCGTTAGTTCTATGGCAAACACAACAACGCCGGTGATAACCGGCGTTGTTGATGATGATTGGGTGACTCCATCGTTAAGCTATGCTGCGTTTTGCTCGCTAGTCTTAGCTTTAATCTGATCGTCACGCAGTTCCCTGCGCAAAATTTTGCCAACATTCGATTTTGGCAATTCGTCACGGAACTCTACTATTTTCGGTACTTTATACCCTGTTAGGTAGCGGCGGCAATGGGTTAGCAGCTCTTCCTGCGTCAATGAGGCATCTTTTTTTACCACAAACAATTTTACTGTCTCACCGGAAACCTCATTAGGCACCCCTACAGCGGCAGACTCCAGTACTTTCGCATGTAACGCCACCACATCTTCAATCTCGTTGGGGTAGACGTTAAAACCTGAAACCAGAATCATATCCTTTTTACGATCAACGATGCGCAAGAAGCCTTGTTCATCTAGCGTCGCAATATCACCTGTTGCCAGCCATCCGTCTTTTAATACTTCATCTGTCGCTTCAGGGCGTTGCCAATAGCCTAACATAACTTGCGGCCCGCGCACCCACAGTTCGCCCGGCTCCCCCATAGCAACATCGTTGCCTTCATCATCCACTAACCGAACATCAGTAGAAGGCACGGGTAAACCAATACTGCCACTGTAATGTTTTAAATCATAAGGGTTACCCGTCACTAACGGCGAACACTCCGTCAAACCATAACCTTCCAGTAAATGTTTCCCAGTCAGTTTTTCCCACTTTTCGGCCACCGCTTTCTGCACTGGCATCCCACCACCAACAGAAAGGCGTAATGTCGAGAAATCTAATTTGGTAAATTCTTCATTATTTAACAGCGCATTAAATAACGTATTGACCCCCGTCATCGCCGTGAAGGGATAGCGACTGAGCTCTTTGACCATTCCTGGAATATCACGCGGGTTGGTTATCAATAAACTGCGCCCGCCTAACTCGATGAATAACAGGCAGTTCATGGTCAAAGCAAATATATGATAGAGAGGCAGAGCCGTAACTACCAACTCGTGACCTGGCTGCAGCAATGGCGCGTAGGCAGCCTTGGCCTGTTCCAGATTCGATTGCATGTTACGGTGAGTTAACATGGCCCCTTTCGCCACGCCAGTAGTACCGCCGGTGTACTGCAAGAATGCCATATCGGTATTGATGACATCCGGCTTCACATACTGCATCCGCCGACCTTTTTGTAAGGCAGTGCGAAATGAAATAGCATCAGGCAAATAGTATTTCGGTACCAAACGCTTAATATATTTCACTACAAAATTAACTAGGGTCCCTTTCGCGGTCGACAATTGGTCGCCCATACGAGTCAAAATGACGTGTTTGACCTGAGTCTTAAATACGATTTTTTCCAATGTATGAGCAAAGTTGGAAACAATAACAATGGCCGCAGCGCCACTATCATTAAGCTGGTGTTCTAATTCTCGCGGGGTATACAAGGGGTTAACATTCACCACAACCATACCGGCGCGCAGAATACCAAACAAAGCGATAGGATATTGCAGCAGGTTAGGCATCATCAATGCGACGCGGTCGCCTTTTTGTAACCCCAAGCCTTGCTGTAAATAGGCGGCGAAAGCACGGCTACGCTCTTCCAGCTTACGGAAGGTCATCACCTCCCCCATATTGATGAATGCAGGTTGGTCCGCATAACGTAATGCAGCGTTCTCAAACATTTCCACCAAAGAAGAATAGCGATCCGGATCAATTTCTGCGGGGACATCTGCCGGATACCGCTTTAGCCATACTTTTTCCAAGGTAGCACTCCTGAAATTATTATTAGTCGCCCAAATAGGGAGGCAAACTTATTTACACCAGAACTTTAACAATATTTTAACTCAGCTTACCAGTTTGCTTTTAAACAATTTTGAGGTTGAGATATACATCACTATTTTCTGGCGTTGAGATCATAGAAATAATCAAGCTGAAAAATAAATCGCAGTAAAATCAACATACTATTTTAATTTAATAATGTTAAATAGTATAAGCTTTTGATTATAAAATCTTTTACTCAAATTCCATGTGGGATAGAGACAAAAAGGGCGCTGAATTCAGCGCCCTTTTGTTAAATACACTTCCACGTAGGTAACCGGCCCACTACTCCGTAACGATAGTTTGTATCGGTGCTGGCCCCGGATTGTACCAACCGCCCCATCCTGGCCCCCACATGCCAGGGTGACGATAACCCCAAGGGTCCATCATGGGTGGCATTAACACTTGCTGCTCAATATGCCAACGCTTGTAACCTGTAGCATTCATTACCACGAAATCAT
This sequence comes from Yersinia sp. LJYL362, assembly GCF_048323875.1. Taxonomy (NCBI): domain Bacteria; kingdom Pseudomonadati; phylum Pseudomonadota; class Gammaproteobacteria; order Enterobacterales; family Yersiniaceae; genus Yersinia; species Yersinia sp. LJYL362. The sequence continues at coordinate 4,881 of NZ_JBLWEX010000027.1, read as the reverse complement.
AAGGTGTCTGGCCAATTTTACCCGCTTCAACACCGGTAATTGGCCCAACAACAGTGACAAGATGCCCACGGAAATCGACCGGTTCCAGGAAGCCATTCACATAAGCAATAACACGCCCTTGTGAAGGTTCACCCAAAATAGGTCTGGCTCCGGAATCTAACGGTACGCTAGCAATTTCAAGCCGGGTGCGCCGAGCCTCGTTGGTGACATTAATAACAGTTCCACCAAAACGTGCTTCCTGGCCAATAAAGACCTTGGGATCAGTCCGAACCAAGTTAAGATTTTGCTGCGGTGTCGCGGTTGTTCCCTGAATCGCTGGCGGGATCGTGACACAACCGGAAAGTAACAAAGCGCCCAATCCTAACCAGCCACACTTCCATTTACGGCTCTTGTTCTGGGTAGATTGAGTTGTTGACGTCATTATCGCCATAACCTGAGGCTCCTTATCATATCTCTATCTTGATATTTTAGACTCTAAACAGCATGACAAGTTGCTATATTCTTAATCCTTCAAATTACAGCAGCAACGAGAAATTCTAGCGGCCAGGAAGTTTTTTCCAGGTCACTTCATTGCGCAGATACACCGGCTCGGCATTCTCCACATTGACGACCTGCCCATTCACCCATGATGATAATGCCAGCGGCAACATATCTTCAGCATGGGGTAAGGTTATTTCACCGTCAACCAGCACTACACCACTGCCGCTAATCAGATCAGGATAAGTCTGCCAACCCGTGCCGACCGTTGACCAAGTGCCACTCAATGAGTGTGCGTGCTCCAGCGCTTGTGCCGGTGTCATCACCGCTTCACTCGCGTCGCCGAGCCACACCCCTTCGTCGTTGCGTTCGAATTCGCCCCAATACACTTCGCCCATCCGAGCATCTATTGCCGCTAAAACGCGAGATGCTCCCGTCAGGCGAAACGCCCCCTGAGCCATGGTTTGCAAGGTAGAAATACCGATCATTGGCAAATCAGCGCCCAATGCCAGCCCTTGGCCAATGCCGATGCCAATTCTTACACCGGTAAAACTGCCGGGGCCACGACCAAAGGCCAGTGCATCGAGTTGTTGCAGAGACAAGCCCGACTCAGCCAACACTTGCTGTACCATCGGTAAAATTCGTTGGGTATGTTCTCGTGGGCAAAGCTCAAATAAAGCCTGAACCTCACCGTTGTTCCAGAGTGCGACAGAACAAGCTTCTGTTGCGGTATCGATCGCTAAAATTCGCGTGGACATGCCAACCTCGGCAGGAAAAGAAGATAAATTCAACACAGGGCGCGCATAATAGCACACCCCTCCTCGCTTTTCCCTCAATCGCGCTGCTTGAGAAAAGCGATAGCTTTCGCTAAATCACGGGTACGGGGCGCGGGGGGTAAGCTATTGAGGAACATCGCGCCATAAGGACGCATTACCAGGCGGTTATCACAGATAACCAGCACGCCGCGATCATCAATATCACGAATCAAACGCCCGACACCTTGCTTGAGCGTAATCACTGCATCGGGTAATTGCACATCATTGAACGGATCGCCGCCACGCAAGCGGCAATCTTCAATGCGCGCTTTCAACAAAGGGTCATCCGGTGAGGTAAATGGCAGTTTGTCGATGATAACGCAGGATAAAGCATCACCCCGCACATCCACCCCTTCCCAAAAGCTGCTGGTCGCCACCAAAAGCGCATTGCCCGCCGCCACAAATTGCGCCAGAAGCTGCCCTTTGCTGGTTTCCCCTTGCACCAATACCGGCAATGTCATGCTGGCCCGGAACTCTTCAGCCAGGCCGCGCATCATCTGGTGCGAGGTACACAGGAAGAAACAGCGCCCTTTATTGGCATCAATCAAGGGTTTTAGCATCACGGCCAGTTTACGCGCCGCCCCCGGTTCATTTGCGGAAGGCAGATTGCGCGGCACGCACAGCAATGCTTGATTAGCGTAATCAAACGGGCTGGGTAGCAGCAATGTCTTAGCATTGGTCAACCCTAGTCGGGAGGTGAAATGCTCCAACTGATCATTCACCGACAGTGTTGCTGAAGTGAAAATCCAAGTGCCGGGTTTTTCTTCGATTAACTCGCGAAAGCGGTCAGAAACTGAGAGTGGCGTTAGCGCTAGAACAAAATGCCGTGAGTTACACTCATACCAATAACTATAACCGGGCGTGGAGACATCTTTTAATCGTTTCAGGCGGTTGCGATACACCGTAGCGCGTTCAAAGGCCGCATCCAGCATGGCGCTGCGCCCCAGAGACAATTTCATGACGTCGTAACACAGCTCCAGTGCATCATCGAGCAACAGCAACGCCCGCTGAATCGCGGGTTGCTCCATCACATCGCGCAGATTACCGCGATAACCGGGATCCCCCAGAACCAAACGAAAATCTTGCGTGCTTTGAGTCAGGCGGTCGGCACTTTTTTGTAATTGCGCTGAATCACGCACCTCAGTGCGATAGGCAATAATAATGTCTTTTGCCAAATCCATCAGTTGCCTGCTGGTCAGTTGCTGACCGAAATATTGGCTGGCAATATCAGGTATCTGATGGGCTTCATCGAAAATCATTACATCGGCAGTGGGGATAAGTTCTGCGAACCCGCTCTCTTTCACCACCATATCCGCCAGGAATAGATGGTGGTTAACCACCACCACATCAGCATCCATCGCCCGGCGGCGGGCTTTGACCACAAAACAATCTTTGTACAACGGGCAATCACTACCCAGACAGTTGTCATTGGTGCTGGTGACTAGCGGCCAGACAAAACTGTCTTCTGCCACTTCACCACAGGTACTGATATCCCCGTCTACGGTTTCTGCTGACCAGCCGCGCAGTCGAACTAGATCCACTAATGTTTCACTGGCAAGTTCGCCACCCGCCAGAGATTGCTGTTCCAGTCGCTCCAGACACAGGTAGTTCGAACGGCCTTTGAGTAACGCCAACTTTCCTTTGTATTTTAGGGCAGTCGCGACAGTAGGCAGGTCGCGGGAATAGAGCTGATCCTGTAATGCTTTGGAGCCAGTGGAGATAATGACTTTGCAATCAGCCCGTAAGGCGGGTGCCAAATAAGCAAATGTTTTACCCGTACCAGTACCGGCCTCAACCACCAGTTGTTGTTTAGCATCAATGGATTCGCTGATTGCCGCAGCCATCTGGCGCTGGGACTCACGGGGATTAAAACCTGTAATGGCCTGTGCTAATGCACCATCTGTTGCAAAATCGTCTGTCACGCTTTCTCTTCCGGGCGAAATCAGCGGTGATTATGCCAAGCCTGACGCCTTACGACCACACATTCTCGCGGCGAGCTATGTTACTCTAATGGGATAACTGACATTGACATTCACACAAGGGAGTGAAAATGAGTATTGAACGCATTAATCCAGAAAAACGTTGGTCAGACGCAGTGGTATTTAACAACACTATCTATTACACCAGCGTACCGGAAAATTTGGATGCAGACGCCACGGCACAAACGGCAAATACCCTGGCAGCGATTGATATGATATTGAATCAGCTTGGTTCAGATAAAAGCCGTATTTTGGATGCCACTATTTTTCTGGCTGATAAGGCCGACTTCGCGGCGATGAATGCGGCGTGGGATGCCTGGGTGGTTGATGGCAGTGCACCTGTACGCTGCACCGTCGAAGCCAAGCTAATGAATCCAAAGTATAAAGTTGAAATCAAAATTATTGCGGCTATTTGATTAGCAGCCAAATTTCCTTGGCTTGTCTCAGACTAATCACAACGTGAATAGGCGGGGAAATGTACCGAATGGGTCGCTATTTGTTTAAAATACCAGCCGCGTAAACGGCCGGAGCGCCCATCGGTGCTGTCGCCCCGCCAGACTCCAGATTAGGATAGCTTTATCATTACCATCCCAGCCAGCAACAAGATCAGACCAATCCAGCCTTTATAGTTCAGGCGCTGATTAAATAAGATCCAACCGGCTGCTACCGTGGCGGCGATACCGAATCCACCCCATAAAGCATAAGCCACTGACAACTCAATACCTTTTACCGCTTGGGCCAGCGCACTGAATGCCCCTAATACTGACAACAGCGATAATATGCCCAGCCATACCCGGCGAAAACCATCTGACATTTTCAGCAAGATATTGGCGATGATTTCCAGGATGACAGCCAAAATCAGAAACGCGATATGATAAAACTCAAGCTGTTGCATGATGCTCACCTGAATTTCGGTTCGGACTGTTTGGTTTCTTCGGCTTACGAGTCCCTGATTTCACTAACATTATGCCACCGACCAAGGTGACTAAACCGGCAATTTTCAGTGGCGACAAGCTTTCATCAAACCACAACACACTGAAGACTGTGATAATCAGGATACCAATCCCTTCCCACAGAGCATAGGCCACACCTAAGGCCACTTTTTTCACTGCCAGCGCCAGCATGATATAAGAGCCCGTTATCATAAAATACATCACGATATGCCCGGTCAGTTCACCACTGACACTGGCGTATTTCATTGATAACGTGCCGATAATTTCTGCAACAATCGCTAAACCTAAAAATATCCAATAAATCATTTTTCTTCTCCTAACACGCATAAACGCACGCTAAGGTCTATTTGTTACGGTTATCCTCACTCGGCACCCTATTCACAGGGAATAGACGTGCGCAGGCCGTAAGAAATAGAAACTCACTTGGCGTATAAATTTTGTTAAATTTATTAACTACGGAAGAAGAACGACGCTACAGCTCGCTGCACCAGTGATGCTCACTGGCCAGAATGGCAGACAGGAAGAGTTGACAGGTAGAAGGTTTGAAAGTAATTCCATTAATTTTCATCATAATATATCTCTTTTTTTTAGCCACACGCGGTTTAGCTACATTCTTGTATGCAAAACTTAGTGTGATACGCCTAAAACCCTCATCAA
>NZ_JBLWEX010000026.1:0-8673 GCF_048323875.1 Yersinia sp. LJYL362 | reverse complement strand
GGATACGACCCCGCCGGTCACAAAAATATAATTAGTTGTCATGCTGAACCTGAGAGTTTAGGTTTAAAGACGATGGAAGAACCAAGACGGGAAAGTAGTATACCCGAACCTTGGTTTCGCTACAAACTATCTCCGCACCAGTGGCCGTTTTCGCCGTTTTTTCTGTGCGGAACATCGTCTTGCTATCCGTTATAATTCAATATATTAACGTAATTAAAATTCAACAACCATCCATCAAATGAATTAAAACACCTTACATTTCAGTTTCTTGCTTTTTAACTTGCTGCCAGGCAGATTCCATTTCATCCAGTGTCGCGCTCTCCATAGTCTTACCTGACGCCGTAACTATTTGTTCTACCTGACGAAAACGACGTTCAAACTTACGATTTGCCGCCTGTAAGGCATTTTCAGCTTTATGGCCTAAATGGCGAGATAAGTTGACGGTGGCAAACAGTAAATCGCCAATTTCCTCACCCAACTTCTCTTCATCCACCACTACCTGGCGAGCTTCAAACATCACTTCATCGATTTCTTCGTAAACTTTATCCAGCACCGGTCCCAGAGTGTCCCAATCAAAACCGACTGATGCGCAACGTTTCTGGATTTTATGCGCTTTCATCAGCGCGGGCAGCGCGTCAGGGATATCATCTAATGCCGAATATAAGGCCTTCTCCGCCCTTTCCTCGGCTTTACGCGACTCCCACCCTGCCAATGCAGTGTCACTGCTAATTATAGCGTCTGAAACGTTTTGCGGCGCATCAGGGAACACATGTGGATGCCGGCGTACCAACTTATCGCTGATGGCATGACAAACATCATCGAACGCAAATAGCCCTTGCTCCTGCCCCATCTGTGCATAAAACACCACCTGAAACAGCAAATCCCCCAATTCATCACGAAGATCGTCGAAATCCTTACGCTGAATCGCGTCAAGCACCTCATAGGTTTCTTCTAATGTATAAGGCGCAATCGTGTCGAAGGTCTGCTTACGATCCCACGGGCAGCCATGCTCCGGATCACGCAAAATACGCATAATATCCAGTAGACGTTGTAGTGCTAAAGCGGTGGTACCAGGGGAAGTCACTGATTGGGTCATCTGAATTTATTCACTTTTTTTAAAAAAATTTGAGGCGTAGCGAGCGCAGGCAGATTGATTGCGGCCAGCGCACAGCCCCCGGAATGTACACCTGATCTTATAAAAATCGGTACATGAGGAGGGCGAGCACTGCCCAATATCAATATGCCAAAGCGCAGTAGCCGTTTAGAGATAACTAATTGCCGTGTAGCCGACGGGCGTCTATCACATCCGGCAACTGATTCAGCTTGGCCAACACCCGACCCAGCACCTGTAGATTGTAGATCTCGATATCCATATCGATGGTCGCCATCATCTTTTTGGTATCACTACGGCTGGCAACCCCCAGTACATTGACCTTTTCGTTCGCCAGAATGGTGGTGATATCGCGCAGTAACCCGCTACGATCATTGGCGGTAACCCGCACCACCAGCGAATAGCCACTGGAATAGCTTTCGCCCCAGACCGCGTCAACAATCCGCTCAGGCGCATGGGATTGCAATTCAGCTAGCTGCTCGCAATCAGCGCGGTGAATGGATATCCCCCGCCCTTGAGTGATAAAGCCAATAATTTCATCACCCGGAATAGGCTGGCAGCAGCGCGCAATATGGTGCATCAGGTTGCCGACACCTTCGACGACAATACGCCCACTGTCTTTGCTGGCATTACGTGGCGGTGCCTGATGTTTATTATTCAGATGGCGTAACGCCTCTAAATCCGCCTCTTCCGCCGTTGGCTTATTCAGTTTCCCTTGCAGGAAGTTGACCATCTGATTCAGACGGATATCACCACCGCCAATAGCCGCCAACACTTCATCCATAGAATTCATGTTATAGCGTGGTACCAGCAGCTTCTCTGCCTCTTTCAGGCTGATATCCAGATGCTCCAGCTCGTCATCCAACATCTGCCGGCCAGCAAGAATATTCTTGTCTCTATCTTGTTTTCTAAACCAGTTATGAATCTTGGAACGACCACGGCTGGTGGTCACATAGCCGAGATTCGGATTCAGCCAGTCACGACTCGGGTTAGGCTGTTTCTGGGTGATAATCTCAATCTGATCACCCATCTGTAACTGGTAAGTAAACGGCACAATTCGGCCACTGATTTTAGCCCCAATACAGCGGTGGCCCACATCGCTATGAATATGGTAAGCGAAGTCCAGCGGTGTCGAACCTGCTGGCAAATCAATGACATCACCTTTCGGCGTAAACACATATACCCGATCGTCAAATACCTGACTACGCACTTCATCCAGCATTTCACCGGAATCCGCCATCTCTTCCTGCCACGCGATCAATTTACGCAACCAGGCAATGCGCCCTTCGTAACCGGAGCGACCGGCAGCCACCGCACCTTCTTTATACTTCCAGTGCGCAGCAACCCCCAGTTCAGCATCTTCATGCATCTGACGAGTACGGATTTGAATTTCGAGTGTTTTGCCGCGTGGCCCAAGCACTACCGTGTGGATCGACTGATAACCATTGGGTTTAGGGTTAGCAACGTAATCATCAAATTCATCAGGCAAATGGCGGAAATGGGTATGGACAATACCGAGTGCGGCATAGCAATCCTGTAAGCGCTCCACGACCACCCGTACGGCTCGCACATCAAACAGTTCATCGAAGGCCAGCGACTTCTTCTGCATTTTGCGCCAGATACTGTAGATATGCTTGGGGCGGCCATAAATGTCGGCTTTGATCCCTTCATCTGCCATAGCTTTGTGCAATGTGGCTACAAAATCATCAATGAATTGCTCACGATCGATACGACGCTCGTGGAGTAATTTGGCGATTTGCTTATATTCATCTGGATGCAAATAGCGGAAGCAGAAGTCTTCCAACTCCCACTTGATCTGGCCGATACCCAAACGGTTAGCCAGTGGTGCATAGATATTGGAACACTCTTTGGCCGCCAGCACGCGTTCGTCTTCCGGTGCATCCTTCACTTCGCGCAAATGAGCAATACGCTCTGCCAGTTTGATGACCACACAGCGGAAATCTTCCACCATCGCCAATAACATACGGCGCACGTTATCCACTTGCTCAGAGCTCATGGAGTCATTATGGGTCGCTTTCAACTGACGGATGGCATCCATATCGCGCACACCATGCACCAGATAAGTAATACCTTTACCGAATTGTTCGGTCAGCGTAGCTTCATCCACCACGTTGGCATCCACCAGCGGGAACAGTAGCGCCGCGCGCATACTGTCATTATCCATGCTAAGGGTGGAAAGAATTTCAACCATTTCAAGGCCGCGCCACAGCAACAATGAGGCATCGGGATGGTTTTGCGTCTGCTGCTCACAATACCGCCAGGTTTCGGCCAGGCGCTCACCTGACTGCGGATTAGGAAGCCCCAAACTGGCGATCCAATCGTCGAGAGCAAACTCGCCCGCTGGATTCAAATGTGCACTTCGTACCGCAACCATAACTTCTCCCTACTTTGCGACCCCTGGCTCCTGCATAAACAGCGCCATAGATTCAAGATGCCCGGTGTGGGGAAACATATCCAACATTCGCACCTGAGCAAGACGGTAACCGGCGGCTAACAACACCTGACTATCTCGTGCCAGCGTAGTGGGATTACACGAAACATACACCACCCGCTTTGGCGCCAGTTTAACTATATGTGACATGACCCCAGCAGCACCTGCGCGGGCGGGATCTAACAATACTTTATCGAACCCTTGTGTTGCCCACGGCTGGCAACTGATGTCAGATTCCAGATTTTCATGGAAAAAAGATACATTGGGCAACGCGTTATTCAGAGCATTATACTGCCCATTCGCCACCAACGCCGCAACTCCTTCCACGCCAACCACTTCGCGAGCCAACTTTGCCAGCGGCAAGGTGAAATTGCCCATACCGCAGAATAGATCCAGCACCCGCTCATCAGGCTGCACATCCAGCCATGCTATAGCCTGAGCCACCATTTGCTGGTTGACCGTATCATTGACTTGAATAAAATCGCGCGGATGAAACGCTAAGCGTAGACCCTCAATCTGGTAATAGGGTTCCTCACCAATGAGTTTTTCCACATTATCACTATCACCAGCCAGATAGACGGCGACCTGCTCTCGTTTGGCAAAGTCAATTAACGCCGCACGGTCTACCTCTTTAAGGGTATCAAGGTGACGTAAAACCATCAACGGACCATTAGCGGCTAATACCAGTTCCACATGCCCAAGGCGGCGAACAGCCTGTAAGCCCGATAAACATTGATAAAGTGGTAATAACAAGCACTCCAACTCAGGTCGTAAAACCGGGCAGTGCTTGATGCAAACTAAATCATGAGACTCGGTTTGGCGAAACCCCATTTGCAATCGATGCTGCTTGGGATGATAGAGCAGCCCTAACCTCGCCCGCCGCCGATAGCCGTATTCCGGCCCGCAAATAACCGGGTCTAATTCAGGGCAAGCGCCAGCCTCTCGCATAATTAAACGCTGGAGTGAATCTGCTTTGCTCATTTGCTGTAGCTGACTATTGGCGTGTTGCTGCTGACAGCCTCCACAAATTCCGAAGTGAGGGCAAGCAGGAACGACCCTTTCGTTGCATCGGTTCAACAAACGTTTAAGCTTACCGCGACTATATTGGCGCTTTTGCTCGGTAAGCTCTATTTCAGCTTGCTCTCCTGGTAGAGCTCCAAGAATAAAGATAGCTTTGCCTTGGTGGTGCGCTACCCCTTGCCCAAAAGGGTCAAGCGAGTTTACGGTCACAGTTAGCGTTTGTTTGGTCGTCACACGTCGGTTTGGAGAGTAGAATTGCGCCATATTGATTGATCAAGCATCAGTTTCGTAAGCTGCTAATTCTCCCACATTGGAATACCATGACCAAATACAGTCTTCGCGCGCGCATGATGATTTTAATCCTGGCCCCCACGCTGCTTCTTGGGCTGTTACTCAGTACGACCTTTATGGTCAATCGTTACAATGAACTGCAAAAACAATTAGTTAACGCAGGTACAAATATTATAGAACCGCTGGCGGTTGCCAGTGAATACGGAATGACCTTTCGCAACCGCGATACTGTCCGTCAGTTAATTAATCTTCTTCACCGCCGCCATTCGAATATTGTTCGGTCAATATCTGTTTTTGACGCAGATAATAATCTTTTTGTCACATCTAACTATAATTACAATTCCTCACAATTAAGATTGCCGAAAGACGACGCTATTCCCAGTTCACTGATGCTTTCCTATCGTGGCGACTCTTTGATTCTGCGCATGCCTATTGTTTCAGAATCCAACCTGTCCAGTGATCGGTCTTCTGATTCAGATATAACCAATCGGCCATTGGGCTATATCGCCATGGACTTGGATTTACAATCCGTGCGCTTGCAGCAATATAAAGAAATCTTTATTTCGACTCTACTGCTGCTGTTCTGTATGTGTGTGGCTATCTTGTTTGCTTATCGGCTGATGCGTGATGTCACTGGCCCCATCCGTAACATGGTGAACGCTGTTGACCGCATTCGCCGCGGGCAATTAGACAGCCGGGTGGAAGGGCATATGCTTGGCGAGTTGAATATTTTGAAAAACGGCATCAACTCGATGGCAATGTCACTGGCGGCCTATCACGAAGAGATGCAACAGAATATCGATCAAGCCACGTCAGACTTGCGTGAAACACTGGAGCAGATGGAAATCCAGAACGTGGAATTGGGGCTGGCGAAAAAACGTGCGCAAGAAGCCGCGCGAATTAAATCTGAATTTCTGGCTAATATGTCCCATGAGTTACGTACTCCACTCAATGGGGTGATTGGCTTTACCCGCCAGACTCTGAAAACATCACTGACCCCAACGCAAACTGACTATCTGCAAACTATCCAGCGATCAGCAAACAACCTGTTATGCATCATTAATGACGTGCTGGATTTCTCCAAGTTAGAAGCTGAAAAACTGATTCTCGAGCATATCCCGTTCTCACTACGCGGCGCGCTGGATGAGGTCATTATTCTGCTGGCACACACCGCTCATGAAAAAGGCCTGGAACTGACCCTGCATGTTAATAAAGATGTGCCGGAACAAGTGATTGGCGATGCCATGCGTTTGCAGCAAATAGTCACAAACTTGCTGGGTAATGCGATTAAATTTACCGAACAGGGCAATATCGATATTCTGGTGGCAGTTCGAGCAATAGCCAGCCAGCAGGTGACGTTGGTGGTAGAAATTCATGATACCGGCATTGGTATTTCCGAATCTCAGCAAGCCCAACTGTTCCAGGCATTCCGTCAGGCCGATGCCAGTATTTCACGTCGGCACGGGGGTACCGGCCTTGGGCTAGTTATCACCGAAAGATTGGTGAAGGAAATGGGTGGTGATATCAGCTTCCACAGCCAGGTTGATCGGGGTTCGACTTTCAGGTTCCACCTGACATTGGATCTCAATGAAGCCATTCCCTCCCGCCGCCCAGATATGTCGCATCTGGAAGGGAAAACGCTGGCCTATATTGAACGTAATGCCGCGGCGGCAAGAGCAACATTAGATATTCTCAGCATCACTCCTTTACAGGTGACTCATAGCCTGACGTTGGCCCAGTTGCCGATACAACATTATGATTTCCTGCTCGTCGGGGTGCCTATCCCGTACCGCAATAATATGGCTGTTCATCAAGACAAGCTGATCGCAGCAATGAAAATTTCCGAACAAGTTATTTTGGCATTGCCGAGTCAATCACAGGTAGAAGCGGAGCAACTTAAACAGATCGGCGCTAAAGCATGCCTGGTTAAGCCTATATCCGCTAACCGGTTAATTCCTCTACTGTCTTATGAAAAGGCGCATAGTGAATTACCGGTGGTAGAGCAAGCACACAAGCAGCCCAAGCTGCCTTTCAAAGTAATGGCGGTTGATGACAACCCAGCTAACTTGAAATTAATGGGGACTTTGCTGGAAGAACAGGTGGAAGAAACGGTGTTATGTGACAGCGGAGCAAAAGCCATAGCTTATGCCCGTGAAAATACGCTAGATATCATTTTAATGGATATTCAAATGCCGGAAATTGACGGTATCCGCGCCAGTGAAGTGATCCATCAGATGTCACATCATCAGGACACTCCGATCATCGCAGTCACGGCTCACGCCGTTAGAGGGCAGCAGGAACAATTACTAAAATTGGGTATGGCGGATTATCTTGCGAAACCTATTGATGAAGCTCGGCTGATACAAGCACTTTCGCGCTATCTACCCGATGGTGTTCCACAGCCCCATGATGAACAGCCTCACGCTTTACAACAATCTCACACCTTACAACAACAGGGCGAGAGTGAGGCTCATATTCAGTCAGTTCCGCAATCTGAATGTAAAGAGTCAATAGACTGGCCACTTGCGGTGAGGCAAGCAGCAAATAAAGAAGCGCTGGCTAAAGACCTTTTAACTATGTTGTTAGAGTTTACGCCACAAGTGGCACAGCGCGTGCAAGCGATTCTAGCCGGTAGCCATGACGATGATATTCTGAATCTGATTCACAAGTTTCATGGCAGTTGCGCATGTAGCGGTGTGCCGCGACTGCGGCAATTGTGCATGACGATTGAACAACAATTGCGCCAACAAACTGACGTACAAGACTTGCAACCTGAGTGGCTTGAGTTGTTAGATGAGATAGACAATGTCCGCTTTGCTGCACGGAATTATCTCGGCGCAGCCTAATACCGGCTGCCACAAAATCTAAATAGAAAGGGCACAACGATAAGCGGTTGTGCCCTTTGTGGCGGTATCTATACTTTTACTACATAAATACTTGTCACTGCATCAGTGGTGATTACTGCATCAGCAGATAGAGTGAAGTATCACCACGCTGAATGCTCAATGCCAATACCGATGGTTTGGTATCAAGGATTTTCCGCAGCTCACCCAGATTCTGAACTGGTTGCTGGTTGACACCCATGATGACATCGCCTTTTTTCAGGCCGATACGCGCAGCAGCAGTGCCGGGTTTCACACTATCAACTTTCACGCCTTTCTTACCATTCACATCAGAGTTGCTCAGCTCAGCCCCTTCAATACCAGTGTAGAGATTACCGGAATCAACTTGTGTTTGGCTGCTTTGCTCTAATGTCACTTCCACGTTGACAGGCTTACCGTCGCGCAACAGACCCAAGGTCATTTTGCTGCCCACAGGCAAAGTACCAATCTCGGCACGGAAGCCAGCGAAGCTATTGATGGCTTTGCCATTCATGCTGACAATCACATCACCCGCTTTAATCCCTGCTTTAGCAGCAGCAGATTTTGGCAGTACCTGACTGATAAAGGCCCCTTTCTGCGCATCAACCTTCATGGCTTTCGCCAGCTCAGAGTTCAGCTCTGTACCCATAATGCCCAGTTCACCGCGTTTCACCTGACCAAATTCAACCATCTGTGAGGTCAGGTTTTTCACCATGTTACTTGGGATAGCAAAACCGATACCGATGTTGCCGCCATCCGGTGCCAGGATAGCCGTGTTGATCCCGATCAGTTCACCGTTCAGATTGATCAATGCACCACCGGAGTTACCACGGTTAATTGCCGCGTCAGTCTGGATAAAGTTTTCGTAGTTTTCCACATTCAAACCACTGCGGCCCAACGCCGACACGATACCGGAAGTGACGGTTTCACCCAGGCCG
>NZ_JBLWEX010000025.1:0-8643 GCF_048323875.1 Yersinia sp. LJYL362 | reverse complement strand
GATAAAGCGAAAAAAGCCTGGTGGATCGAGCAAGATGCCAGCCGTAGCAGTGCCAGTTATTGGACTGATGCACTGGCACAAGTTGCCAGCGACGATGGCAACTTTGCTTTATTGGCTCAAGAAGAGCGGCAGGTGAAAGCGGTCACACTTGAGCAGGTTAATGCCTTAGCTGCCCAATGGTTAGGGCGCAATCCAAAAGTGTTTAGCCTGAGTCCGGCGAAGTAACTTATTGAGGGGTCATAAGTTTTATCATCATGATATGACTTATGGCCCACTCAAGGTTAATTGACAGTGGGTGGGCTTGGGGTTGTTGCCACCGCCAGAGACACACCTGCGGCCCGAAGTCGTTTTAATATACTGAATAACAACGAGCTTTTAGTATTACTCACCATGCGTGGACTCGGTACCAAACCGGTGACACTGAGCACAATACCATCCGGGCTTAGCTGACTAAATTTCACTGATGGGGCCGGAGTATCGAGTATCGATTCGTGCTCTTCGTAAGCCGCTATCAGCAACTCTTGCGCCAGTTCAACATCTAAATCTAGCGGGAATGTCAGGGCAATGGTCACTACCCCTTGCGCATTAGCCATCGTGGCGTTACGCACATTCTGCGAAATCAATTGAGAGTTTGGCACGATAACTGTCGAGCGGTCGCTGAGTTGAATTTCTGTGGCACGAACATTAATGCGCCGAATATCGCCCTCAACGCCACTAATACTGATTAAATCGCCCACTTTCACCGGGCGCTCGGTGAGCAAAATAATGCCGGAAATAAAGTTCTTCACAATCTCCTGCAAACCAAAACCAATACCCACTGATAATGCACTGACAATCCAGGCTAATTTATTCCACTGAATGCCGAGTACCGATAAAGTCAGCAGAATCACCAATACATAACCGATATTACTGAACAGAGTGACCGCCGAGGTTTTTATCCCCGTATCCATCTGGGTTTTTGGCAGAAACTCATTACTTAACCAACGTCGCGCGACATTCAGCGCATATAGCCCGATGAGCAGGCAAAGTGCGGCATTAAATAAATTCGTCGGGACGATATTTAATTTTTCCAGCCCTTCCCCACCTAACAGTTCCACGGTCTTTTGTAACAGCGAAACCGGAGTCGTCGAGCCAAAGGTGCCATTAAATAGCGCGATAATAGCCAGTAATATCAGTGTGACTTTGCTGGTGGCTGATAATAGTGTTGCGACTTGGGCCAGATGGCGATCATCAATATTTAGCGTCTGCTTAATCGCTTTGCCGGCACTGCTGGTGGGTGAAAATAGACTTTCCGCCAAATCAACACAGAGATGGGTCAGTAAATATAAGCAGGAGAGTACCAGGCAAACCCACACCAATTTGTAACTTAAGAATTTCGCCAGTGCGATATATCCTACTAACAAAGAAAGTAATATCGCTATTGCCGTAATACCAATAGCCAGATGAATCAATCCGGCCAAGGTGGAATAAGCTTCTGGTTTTTCGCCATTAACCACTAAATTACGGCGTATTCGGTTAGCGCGTAGTGGAATAATGGCGGCGGTCAGTGCCACCAACAGAGCCGATACTCCATTGCCAAAAATTGTTCCCGATACGCTGATATTGATCATATTGTTCATCTGATCAATGGCACCAAAAATCATGATGCAGCTGGCTAATAGAGGAGGGAACAGCTTGAGAGAGGCGGCGACTTCATCGGCAATAGCGGGCAAACGCCATGAGGGGCGCTGGTTAGATAAGAATGCTCGCCCGAGGCCCGCCACTAACGCAGAGAAAAACATCAGTTGGACAAAAGCCAGCGCAAAGTCCATCACCACCTGCGAGACATCCGGCGTGCGAGTGAATGCCTGGATGATACATTGTGCCATGGTGACCGTGATCAGCACGGTGTACAAGGTGGTCGCTGAGGCCATAAAACTGCGGCGCAATGGGCCTTGAGGCAGGCACTTAGTGCAAAACCAGGCCGTCAATTTGTCGAGGAGTTTAAAGCCCAATGCACCGATCAACAGTGCCAGCAGCAGGTATATTGCCGTGCCGGTGCGCCATTCGGGCTGCCAGGCAGCATTCCAGGCATCGGTTAGCTCTTGTACAAAATCCTTCAGTCGCTTGTCATCATCGACATTGGGATTGACGATGGGGGCCCAAAATTTAGCCCCCAAAATACTGCCAGAATTTAAGGCAATTTGTGATTTCAGTGCTGTTCGCCGCAAGGCAATAATCTGTGTTTCCAGGTTTTCCGCATTCGCCTTGATAGACAGGGCCTGATCATGCTGGCCTTCTAATTGTATTTTACGGGTGTTTAGCGCTCGGCGTTGTTGGGCCACTATCGGTGTTTCTGTCAGTGTGCCAGCGGCAGGCGGTGGGCCTAAAACATCTAATTGTGTTTGTAGTTGTTCCCGCTTGGGCTTCAATTCTGCCAGCAGAATATCAACATCCTTCACTAACGCTATTGCTGTTTCATTCAACGCGTTTAGCTGATTATCTGATGTGCTAACAGAGACATTTTGTTTTAGCTTATCCAGCTGTTTTTGTAAGCTAATTAATTGTACCGATACTGCCGGTTTCGCCGGTTCTTCATCGCTTTCAGTGGTTGTTTCTGATGTTGTCGCCGCCAAGGCCGTGCCTGTAGTTGACATCACGGTGAGTGATGCACAAATCAGTGTGAATAACAGACAGAATAGAGGGTAATGTCGACGTGAAACAACGTGCTCGTTCTTTTTCATAAAACCTGTCAGCCCGAATGTGAATACCACAATTAACCCATTAATTTGTGTAGGTATGCTTGCCTGATACTTATTGTGGCACACCCTGCGAGTTACTGAATAATCTTACTCCGATAATCACTCCCCTAAATTAAATATTAAAGATAATAATTATCATTGTAATTACCACTCTCATTTAATAGATTGTGCCCTGAACTTATGGACCCACGATATGTGGCGCACAGGCAAGGGTATTTGCCGGGCGAAAATAGCAATGGATGCTAATTGATAACCATCTATTTCATATGCTCATTATCTGGGGAAGATAACTATGTTCTCGGCTTTTATAATAAAGCGCTCCGCTATTTTATGCTCATTGGCTATGTTTATACCCTTAGCCTCCATTGCTGACGATACGATAGAAGTGACGGCTAAAGCAGGCCACGAAGCCGATTTACCCACCTTGGGTTACACCGCAACCACCACCAAAGGGGCCACCAAAACTGATCAGCCGCTCATCCTGACGGCACAAGCCGTATCTGTGGTTACCCGCCAGCAGATGGACGATCAAAACGTTGCGACAATTAATCAGGCGCTGAATTACACGCCGGGCGTCTTCACTGGTTTTTCCGGTGGCGCAACCCGTTATGACACTGTCGCCTTGCGCGGTTTCCACGGCGGTGATGTGAACAATACCTTCCTTGATGGGCTGCGCTTACTCAGTGATGGTGGCAGTTATAATGTGCTGCAAGTGGACCCGTGGTTCCTTGAGCGTATTGATGTGATTAAAGGCCCATCTTCTGCGTTATATGGCCAGAGCATCCCTGGTGGTGTAGTCATGATGACTTCCAAGCGCCCACAATTTGCGTCTGAAGGTCATTTCCGCCTGACGGCCGGTAATAACAATACGCAAGTTGCGGCATTTGATTATACCGATGCGATATCTGAACATTGGGCGTTCCGTCTGACCGGGATAACCCGTAACAGCGACACCATGTATGACCATCAGCGCGAAGAGCGCTATGCGATTGCTCCGTCATTATTGTGGCAACCCGATGAAAATACCTCGTTGTTACTGCGCGCCAATTTGCAAAAAGAGCCTTCCGGTGGTTACCACAGTGCGGTACCGGCTGATGGCAGCATTTATGGGCAAAAGTTGAGTCGTGGCTTCTTTGATGGCGAAAGTAACCACAATGTCTTTAAGCGCTGGCAACAAATCTATAGCTATGAATTTTCACACAAGTTTGATGATGTTTGGTCTTTCCGCCAAAACGCCAGTTATACCCATTCCAATACTCAGTTAGAGCAAGTTTACCAAGGAGGCTGGAATAGCGATCGTACTCTGATGAATCGCTATTATTCTGGCGAAGACTCCTCGCTTAATGCGTTTGCGGTGGATAACCAACTGGCAGCAGATTTCGCTACCGCCGCGGTTAAACATAAAGTATTACTGGGCTTTGATTTCCAGAAGTTCCGCAACAATCTGCGCAGTGACAGTGCTTACGCCACGACGTTAAACCCCTATACCGGTGTTTCAGGTGGTTCGACGCTGTATAGCGATTATCTGCTGACCACTCCCGGCATTAATACATCCTATTTAAGCCGCCGTTATGAACAGAGTGGCGTTTATCTGCAAGACGAAATGACACTGGATAATTGGCACCTGAATCTGTCCGGTCGTTATGATCGGATGAAGACGGAAAATATTAATAACACTGCCAATAGCACCGATGAACGTACAGATAACCACGCGAGTGGTCGTGCGTCACTGTTGTACAGTTTTGATAGCGGTATTTCGCCATACGTCAGTTACAGCCAGGCTATTACGCCAAGTTTGTTCCCGGATGCACAGCAAAAACTGCTGAAACCGATGACCAGCGAGCAGTATGAAGTGGGGATCAAATATCAGCCGCCGGGCAGTACTTCGCTCTATTCCGCCGCCTTATATGACCTGACCCAAAATGATGTGGCAAACCGTGCAGTACCGGCGACTTATTATGTGCCGGCAGGTAAGGTCAATTCACAAGGGCTGGAATTGGAAGCCAGAAGTCAGATTAGTGACCGGCTAAGTGTGATTGCTGGTTATACCTATAATCGTGTGAAATTCAAAGATGCAATTGATGGCAATGATGGTAATACACCGGTATTAGCACCGTCCAATATGGCATCGCTGTGGGCGCAATATGAAGCGGGTTACGGCATCAATGTGGGGGCGGGTATCCGTTACATTGGCAAGCAGTGGGCAGATGATGCCAATACCTTGCGTGTACCCTCTTATACCTTGGGTGATGCCTCTGTTCGTGCTGATTTAGGGACATGGGCTGCATCGTTGAAAGGCGCGTTTGTTCAATTGAATGTGAATAATATCGCAGACAAAAAATATGTCGCTGCTTGCTATAGCACCTCGTATTGCTACTGGGGCGCAGAGCGCTCAGTACAAGCGACAGTGGGCTACGATTTCTAACCGATTCCCTATATTCGTCAATAGCCCGCAATCTCTGCGGGCTATTTATCACATTATTTCTTCTCAGCGCCAAAACGGGCGGCTGTAATCTCGCTTAATATCCTCTCGGCTCAGGCCAATATCTTTTAACTGATCTGAATTCAATCTCGCCATGATATTGGCTGCTTTACGCCGCTCATTCCATTGATACGAATATCTGTATGCTTTTAGCCATAACTGAATAAAAATATTTTGGCGATTTTTTGCAGCTCGAATAGTTGACGAGCAGCATTCATCTATTTGATCTTCAATTATATTATTCATCATCGACTCCCCGTCAGTAGGTGAGCCATTAGCATGAAGCTTTGGCATAAAACATTACAGATGCAAATTAGGGCTATTATTTCCATACAGATATGCGATATATCAACTGAATGGTTTGATTTCGTGCCATCTGTACTGCTTCTTACTCATTTATCAGGTGATACCAATGACTCGTTACCAACAACTGGCCGACATTCTTAGTCAGCGAATTAAAGCCGGGCTTTATGCCGCCGGTGAGCGGCTCCCCTCGGTCAGACTTTTGAGTGACGAGCATGGGGTGAGTATTAGCACTGTACAGCAGGCATATCGGCAGTTAGAAGAATGCTTGCTGATTGAGGCGCGGGCGAAGTCGGGTTATTTCGTGCGTTGCAGTTCAAATTTGCCCTCCTTACCCGCCACATGCACCCATGCACAGCGGCCGGTCGAGATTTCGCAGTGGGAAAATACGCTGGCATTTTTACAAAAAAGTGATCAAGAAGATGTTATCCATCTGGGGGTTGGCTCACCTGATCTTTCTGGCCCTGGGCTTAAAATCCTTAGCCGCTTATTGAGCCGGGTGAGTCTTCATCAGAGTGAAGAAGTGCTGGAATACGACAATATTTACGGCTCGCCGGTATTACGTGAACAAATCGCCCGGCTGATGCTCGACAGTGGTAATCATCAATCAGCTGAAAATATTATTATTACTTCCGGATGCCACGGTGCGCTGGCTATTGCATTAGGTGCCGTTTGCCAACCCGGTGATATTGTGGCGGTGGATTCCCCCAGTTTTCATGGGGCGATGCAAACCCTAAAAGGGATGGGCATGAAGGTGATTGAGATCCCAACCGATCCGGTGGTGGGGATCAGTCTGGAAGCTTTGGAAATGGCTTTGGATCAATGGCCGATCAAAGCCGTGCAACTGACGCCGACCTGCAATAATCCGCTGGGCTACAATATGCCGGATGAGCGCAAAAAGGCATTATTGACTCTCGCTCAGCGTTACGACATCGCCATTATTGAAGATGATGTGTATGGCGCTCTGGCTTATCAATATCCGCGCCCACCGACCATTGCCTCATTTGATGATGATGGGCGAGTATTGCTGTGCAGCTCTTTCTCAAAAACGGTGGCTCCGGGCTTACGTATTGGTTGGATTTCTCCGGGGCGCTATTTGGATAAAGCGTTACACATGAAATACATTTCTGCCGGACGGGTTGCGTCATTGCCACAGCTGGCGATGGCTGAATTTATCAAGCAGGGCCATTACATGCAGCATTTACGTCGGATGCGCCGCCAATACCAACGTAATCGCGACATTATGACCGGTTGGGTGATGAAGTATTTCCCGCCGAATACGTGTTTGAGTCGGCCACAAGGCAGCTTTATGTTATGGGTCGAATTGCCGCATGGTTTTGATAGCTTGCGCCTAAATCGCTGTCTGTTGCCATTAGGTGTACAGGTGGCAGCCGGATTTATCAGCTCAGCTTCAGGTAAATATCGTAATTGTTTGCGGTTGAGTTACAGCAAACCGATGACGGCTGAAATTGAACGCGCCGTGCAAAAAGTGGGTAAGACAATTTACGAATTGCTGGAAGAGGATGGGCTGTCGATAGGAACAGAAAAACCAAACCAACCTGAGGCTGGTTTGGTTTGAGATTATTGGCGCAGATAAATTTGCGGCAGGGCGCTTTCTGGGTGACGCGAAATGCCCAAATCAGCCTGATACCAGCGGGTCAGTGTTTCGGCATTGAGCACTTCCTCTGGTGTACCACTAGCCACCAGTTCGCCCTGTGCTAACAGCAAAATACGATCGGCATAGAGTGCGGCCAGATTCAAATCATGCAGCACACAGCACACCGCCAGGGGTTCCTGAAGGGTGAGCTGGCGTAATAAGCGCAGGGTATGCTGTTGATGATACAAATCCAATGCGGAAGTCGGCTCGTCAAGGAACAACCAGCGTGGGGTCGGTTCCGGTTGCCACAGTTGCGCTAACACACGAGCGAGTTGAACCCGTTGTTGCTCGCCTCCGGACAGTGCGCGGTAATCCCGCTGCGCCAGTGCCAGACAGTCGGTTTGCGCCATCACTTCTTGTAACGCCTGACGATTTTGCGCCGCCCCATAAGGTGCACGGCCCATCTGAATCACTTCGCTAACACTGAATGGAAAGGCCAAATCGCTGTATTGGCGCATCACCGCTCGGGTTCGGGCTAATGCTTGGGGCTGCCAACTATTGAGGTTCTTACCAAGCAACTGGCAGTGACCTTCAGATGGTGCGAGATAGCCGGTTAATAAACGCAGCAGAGTGGATTTCCCTGCGCCGTTTGGCCCGATAATCGCCACCATTTCACCGCTGGCAATTTGGAGCGAAACGTTATTAATCAGCTTTTGCCCTTGTACATGGTAGGAAAGCTGATTCGCTTCTAATAGCGCCATATCAACCACTGCGTTGCTCCCGCTGACGTAAAATCAGCCACAGAAAATAAGGGCCACCCAGTAGGCTGGTGATTAACCCGACCGGCATTTCTGCCGGTGCGACCAGAGTTCGGGCTAGTGTATCGGCGGTCAGTAACAGGCAAGCGCCACCCAGCGCAGCGCCGGGTAGTAACCAGCGATGGTCAGCCCCGATCCGCATCCGGATAAGATGCGGTACCACTAACCCGATAAAACCAATAACGCCACTGACAGCGACGGCGGCACCAATTAAAATCGCGCTGAGTAACAGCAAGCGCAGTTTGGCTTGCTTTACATTGACGCCGAGGTAGTGCGCTTCTTCATCTCCTAGCTGCAACAGGTTCAACTGGCGTGCTTGCAGCAAACCGAGCACACACGCAGGCAGAATCAATGATGCCGCCACCATGAGTGTTGACCACTGCGCCTGACCTAAACTGCCCATGCTCCACAGGGAGAACTGACGTAATTGTTGATCATCACTGATATAAGTCAGCACACCGACCGCTGCACCACACAGCGCATTGATCGCAATACCGGCCAGCAGCAAACGGGATAAGTTGCCATGCCCCCAGCGGCTGAGGGTGAAAATAATGGCAGAAATGGCCAGGCTACCAATAAAGGCACCGACCATATGACTGTAAAGCGCCAGCAGTGGCGGCAGACTGAATGGCATCACAATAATCAGCCCGACACACAGGGCTGCGCCACTGCTGATCCCCAACAGGCCGGGGTCTGCCAGTG
>NZ_JBLWEX010000024.1:0-8637 GCF_048323875.1 Yersinia sp. LJYL362 | reverse complement strand
CTGTAAAGGATGGGTATCAGGAAGATACACGTAAAAGAATCGGTGGAGCGGTAGTTCAGTTGGTTAGAATACCTGCCTGTCACGCAGGGGGTCGCGGGTTCGAGCCCCGTCCGTTCCGCCACTTATTTAAATTATGCCTGCTTATTTTAGCAGGCATAATGTTAAGCGTTATTTAGGGGCGTAGCTCAGTTGGTAGAGCACCGGTCTCCAAAACCGGGTGTCGCGAGTTCGAGTCTCTCCGCCCCTGCCATATAAATAACCCTTCGCGAAAGCGAGGGGTTTTTTTATGTCGAAATAACCGTTTAGTTCGATTTTCATACATATTATCTGACTCTTTTTGCGTATTATTCCACGATTTAGCTAACATCTATTTGAATCGCACTTCAGAAATCTCCATTTATCCTGCCAACTCACAAATCGCCATTACTTCACTAACCACTCTTATTAGTCATATTTTTCATTAAAATCCTGCTGCCCTATAGAAAGGTAACGTTCCCAATCTATGCCTATTCAGCTGAATTTATGTACAAAATGATTGTTATTCTATGGTGTGACGCTGCTCATTATTACTTTCACAAAATGTACTAAAACTAATTAACATTTTATCTATCAGGAAGCTCACCTTAAAAAACATCATGTATTTTGAGAACAACATTATCTGCAAATTGGCCGAAATTCAGCGCAACCAATGTTCTGAATGATCATATTAACTGTTCTTTAGAATAGTAATGAGTCAGCGGCTCGACGATGGCAAGTGAGGAGATAAATATGTACAGGCGTTTACTGTTAGCAGCTGCTGTGACAGCAGCAATGTGTAGTGCAGTCCAGGCAGCTCCGCTAGTCGTGGGGTTTTCTCAAATAGGTTCCGAGTCCGGTTGGCGCTCTGCGGAGACTAAGGTTTCTAAACAAGAAGCGGAGAAACGCGGAATAACATTAAAAATCGCGGATGCTCAGCAAAAACAAGAAAACCAAATCAAAGCAGTCAGATCATTTATTGCTCAGGGTGTTGATGCCATTTTTATTGCTCCTGTGGTGGCAACCGGTTGGACGCCAGTGTTACAGGAAGCAAAAGAAGCCAAAATCCCCGTATTCCTGCTTGATCGTATGATTGAGGTGAATGACCCCTCTTTATATACAGCGGCAGTGGCTTCGGACAGCGTATATGAAGGTAAGGTTGCAGGTGAATGGTTGTTGAAAGATGTGGCAGGCAAACCCTGTAATGTGGTTGAACTCCAAGGCACTGTCGGTTCCAGTGTGGCCATTAACCGCAAAAAAGGTTTTGCTGATGGAATTGCTTCTGCACCGAACGTGAAAATAATTCGATCTCAATCAGGGGATTTCACACGCAGTAAAGGCAAAGAGGTTATGGAAAGCTTTATCAAAGCAGAGCAAAACGGCAAAAATATCTGCGCTGTTTATGCACATAACGATGATATGGCAATTGGTGCCATTCAAGCTATTAAAGAAGCGGGCTTGAAGCCTGGCTCCGAAATCAAAATTGTTTCTATCGATGGTGTTCCAGATATCTTCAAAGCAATGAGCAGTGGTGAAGCGAATGCCACCGTTGAATTAACACCGAATATGGCCGGCCCAGCTTTCGATGCACTAATCGCATTGAAGAAAGATGGCACTCAACCGCCTAAGTTTATACAGACCGAATCACGTTTATTACAGCCCGATACGGCTAAACAGGAATATGAATCCAAGAAGAGCCTGGGTTATTGATTTAAAAGGCGGGATTTGTCCCGCCTGCTTTCGTCACCTGTATTTGGGCAATATCTGAGTCGTTTTTGAACATGGGTACATCTGATGGAAACACTGCTAGAAGTCCGTGGCTTGTCAGTTGAATTTCCTGGTGTTAAGGCATTGGATTCTGTTGATTTCTCTTTGCAGCGCGGTGAAGTTGTGGCTTTGCTGGGCGAGAATGGCGCAGGAAAATCGACGTTAATTAAAGCATTAACCGGGGTCTATAAACGGGCCGCCGGCGAAGTCTATTTAGATGGTGTAGCCATTTGTCCTATTGATACAGCAGATGCCCAAAAAATGGGTATTGGTACAGTTTATCAAGAGGTCAATTTACTCCCCAATATCTCTATTGCAGCAAATCTATTTATTGGCCGTGAACCATTGCGTTGGGGATTAATTGATCATCGTGCGATGAATCAACGAGCAACAAAATTACTGAAAGGCTATGGTCTGGAGCTGGATGTTCAGCGGCCTTTGGCTGATTTCTCTATTGCAATACAACAGATTGTCGCGATTGCTCGGGCAGTTGATCTATCCGCTAAGGTATTGATTCTGGATGAGCCGACGGCAAGTTTGGATGCTAAAGAAGTCAGTATGTTATTGGATATTTTGCGACAACTGCGTGATCAAGGCATTGGTATGGTTTTTGTGACTCACTTCCTCGATCAAGTTTATCGGATTAGTGACCGTATTACTGTTTTGCGTAATGGCAAACTTGTCGGCACAAAAAACACTACAGAACTTCCTCGCATTGAATTGGTTCAGATGATGCTAGGCCATAGCTTTGACGAACAATTATTAAAACGTGGTGAACATAATATTGCGGTAAGTAACCCATTAGTTGAATTCAAAAACTATAGTCGGCGAGGTGTCGTGGAGAACTTCGATTTATCTGTTTCTCCTGGGGAAATTGTCGGTCTGGCCGGGCTATTAGGCTCGGGTCGCACGGAAACAGCACAGTTAATTTTCGGTGTCACCACACCTGATACTGGCGAAGCCAAAATTCAGGGCAAGCCGGTTAAGATTAGAACGCCACGAAAAGCGTCGAAATATGGTTTTGGTTATTGCCCGGAAGATCGTAAAACCGACGGCATTGTGGGGGCCGCGACGGTACGAGAAAACATTATTTTGGCCCTACAGGCCCAGCGCGGGTGGTTGAGGCCAATTTCCATCCGTGAACAAACCCAAATTGCAGAGGATTTTATCCAGCAACTAGGTATCCGCACTCCAGGCCCTGAGCAGCAAATTCAATATCTCTCTGGTGGAAACCAGCAAAAAGTATTATTAGCCCGCTGGTTGGCCACAAAACCTCGCTTTCTGATTTTAGATGAACCGACCCGGGGCATTGATGTGGGAGCGCATGCAGAGATTATTCGCTTAATTGAAAAGCTGTGCGATGAGGGGCTGGCGCTATTAATTATCTCTTCCGAATTAGAGGAATTGGCAGGTTACGCCGATCGCGTCATTGTTTTGCGAGATCGTCGCCATATTGCACAACTTGGTCACGATGAGATTTCTGTTCCTGCCATCATGCAGGCGATCGCGGTGCAATAAGGAGTTACCTCATGGGAAACAGGAGCCTATCTATGCCGCAAAGGCCGCGCAAAGTTAAATGGGTCTTGCCGAAAGGTGCCACGCAGTTTGGTGCTCTGATAGTCATTTTATTGATTGATAGTTTGGTAGCTCCACACTTTTTCTCAATTCATATCCAGGATGGACGGCTGTTCGGCAGTGTGATTGATATCTTAAACCGGGGTGCTCCCGTTGCGTTATTGGCACTGGGAATGACGTTAGTGATCGCAACCGGAGGCATCGATTTATCAGTTGGAGCGGTGATGGCCATTGCCGGTGCCACCGCTGCGACACTTACCAGTGCTGGCCACCCTTTCTTCACTGTGTTGGTTGCCGCACTCGCCGTCGGGGCGTTGTGTGGATTATGGAATGGGTTTTTAGTGGCGGTGTTACAGATTCAACCGATTGTTGCCACCTTGATGTTAATGGTTGCAGGGAGAGGTATAGCTCAATTAATCACCGAAGGCCAGATTGTCACATTTGATAGCGGTGGGTTGGCAGAGTTAGGCAGCAGCACATTGATGTATATGCCAATGTCTGTGGTTATCGCATTTAGTATGCTGATTATTGTGTGGCTATTGACGCGTAAAACGGCGCTGGGGTTGTTTATTGAGTCTGTTGGTATCAACCTGCGTTCAGCACGTAATGCAGGGGTAAGTACCCGTTTGGTGCTGATTTCGGTATATGTCATTTG
Organism: Yersinia sp. LJYL362; assembly: GCF_048323875.1. Taxonomy (NCBI): domain Bacteria; kingdom Pseudomonadati; phylum Pseudomonadota; class Gammaproteobacteria; order Enterobacterales; family Yersiniaceae; genus Yersinia; species Yersinia sp. LJYL362. The sequence continues at coordinate 4,625 of NZ_JBLWEX010000024.1, read as the reverse complement.
TGGTGTCTGTGCGGCAGTTGCAGGCATTATCGTGACCGCCGATATCCGTGGTGCAGATGCTAATAATGCCGGTTTATGGTTGGAGTTGGATGCTATTTTGGCGGTGGTTATTGGCGGTGCATCCTTGATGGGCGGGCGTTTTAACCTTTTGCTTTCTGTGATTGGCGCTTTGATTATTCAGGGTATGAATACTGGAATTTTACTTTCTGGCTACCAACCGGAATTCAATCTAGTTCTTAAAGCCATTGTGGTGTTAGCCGTATTGGTGGTGCAGTCACCGATGATCTCATTCAGCCATATCTTCCGGAGGCGAAAATAATGTTAAAGCGTAATATTCCTTTGCTGATTACTATCGCCGTTTTTATTCTGGGATATGCCTTTTGTCTCAGTCAATTTCCCAGTTTTTCTTCCACCCGAGTTTGGTGTGACTTACTGACTGATAATGCTTTTTTAGGCATTGTTGCTGTGGGCATGACCTTTGTTATTTTATCCGGCGGCATTGATTTATCTGTCGGTTCAGTTATTGCATTTACTGGCGTGCTGTTGGCAAAACTAATCGGCAGTTATGGCATTCACCCAATGTATGCTTTCGCCATTGTTTTAGTGATGGGGGCGATGTTTGGCGCGTTCATGGGTTGGATTATTGATTCCCTGAAACTCCCCGCATTTATCATCACTCTCGCTGGGATGTTTTTTGTCCGAGGAATGAGCTTTATTGTGTCTGAGGAGTCAATTCCCATTGATCACCCGATTTATAGCACGCTGGCAAATTATGCCTGGAAAGTTCCCGGAGGTGGACGATTTACACTACTTGCCTTGATTATGCTATTGGTTGTGGCGTTTGGTATTTTGCTGGCCCATCGTACCCGCTTTGGTCATAACGTTTACGCCATTGGGGGTAACAGTGTTTCAGCGGCTCTGATGGGGGTTCCGGTCAGACAAACGACGATAAAAATATACATGCTATCGAGCACTCTGGCTGCTCTGTCAGGGATTGTGTTCTCCCTCTACACCTCCGCAGGTTATGCATTGGCGGCCAGTGGTGTTGAGTTGGATGCTATTGCTGCTGTCGTGATTGGTGGCACACTGCTCACCGGCGGCATTGGTACGGTTTTCGGCACTTTGTTCGGTGTCCTGATTCAAGGTCTGATACAGAGTTACATCACTTTTGATGGTACGCTCAGTTCATGGTGGACCAAGATTGTCATCGGAATTCTGTTATTTAGCTTTATTGCAATTCAGAAGGCGATGAGTGCTTTTTATTTGAATCGTCGTGCTCGCCCTCAGTCGCCCCCGCTTAATCCCGTATAGCGCTTTGTGCTGCGTTATTCATAGGTGTTTTTAATAACTGTCGAATTAATGTTTGCTGGTCACTGTTTTGCAACCAAACGGCATACAGTGGCCGCACGATAGGCGGTATATCAGCATTGACGACCAATTCGGGATATTCCTTTTGCCAATGTTCTGGCAGGAAAGCACAACCACCGGTGGTGTCCAACAGCTGCCGGGTTAAATGGGCTGACGTCGTGGTCAGCACCGGCATCTGCTCGCTATTGAGTAAACGGCTTTCTTGCTGATGAAAATCCGCCCCCCATTCAAGTTTGATATAGGGTGCTTCATTTGCATTTTTATGCTCAGTTTCATCATCAGTTTTTTCCGGTAATTCAAAGGAAACTGAGGAGAACAAACGCAATGAAAAATGCCCTAACAGTAGGCTGGCCAACTCATCCATTTTAGGGGGTTCGGTCGTTATCAATAAATCCAGTTGCCGTTCGTGCAACTGTTTCACCAATGATTGGCGCAGTGCAATACGTGCTTCAAGGCGTAATGCTTCCCGTTGCTTATAGAGTTGTTGCAACCACGGGGTGAGGTAAGCCTCCCAAAGTGACGCGGTTGCACCAATAGATAATTCAGTGTGTTGCAGCGAGTGTGCCACCTCTTTTTTGGCCAACTGCCAGGTACTCATCAGTGTTTCGGCATAAGGCAGTAGTCGCTCGCCTGCCGGGGTCAGACGAATATTATTGCGATGGCGAGTGAATAAATTTGCACCTAATTGATTTTCCAACTGACGGATACGAAAACTCACCGCCGACTGCGTTAAGTACAAAGATTCAGCTGCGCGACCAAAGTGACGAGTTCTACTGACCTCCAAAAAGGTTTTCAGTAATTCGGTATCCACACCCATCTCCAATTTTTTTTGTCGTTAAGATTTAAATGTTTTGTTTTACACGATGTCAAGCCTATCTAATACTCCGCGCCATAAACAGCACGACCATGAGAGAATTAGGAGCGTGTCAGATGGCGGATAGCTTCATCACGACCAATCGTTTTTTTGATAATAAACATTATCCTCGCGGGTTCTCGCGTCACGGCGATTTCACCATTAAAGAGGCGCAATTACTAGAGCGCCACGGTTATGCTTTTAACGAACTTGATCTCGGGAAACGCGAGCCTGTAACGGAAGAAGAACAGCTGTTTGTTGCTGTTTGCCGCGGCGAGCGTGAGCCGGTCAGCGCCGAAGAAAAAGTCTGGTCCAAATATGTGACCCGAACTCGTCGTCCTAAACGTTTCCATACACTGTCTGGCGGCAAGCCACAGATGGACGCAGTGGAAGATTACACCGATAGCGACGACTAGTACCCTGTTCTTCGAGCCGCAGGGAGCTGGAATCACTGGCTTGCGGCTTCAATGATATTGGGTATAAGCATCGTGGTAAAAAGGGGACTTTAGTTCCCTTTTTTACATTAGGCTTTTGTGCAACTGCGAAAGCAACCGGTCCATACAACGATAGCTCAGCGCTTCTGAAAGATGATTTTTTTGAATATTATCTTCCAGTGCCAGATCTGCAATGGTCCGTGCCACTTTCAAAATATGGTGCCAGGTACGCACTGATAGCCCTAGTTTCAGTAGAACTTGTTCGAGAAAAGCCGCATCCTCTGGTACTAAATAGCAATATTCAGCTATCTCTTGGCTATTAAGCTGCTTGTTTGTCTTCCCCGCCCTATCTAATTGTTTTTTCCTGGCTTGTAACACTCGTTGCCTGACAGTTTTGCTATTTTCTCCCTGATGTTTTTGTGTTCCCAGCATCCCTGCGGGGAGTAATGGCACTTCTATCGATAAGTCGAATCGGTCCAAAAACGGGCCAGACAACTTTGCCAGATAGCGCAACACTTGCTGTGGTGGTGCCCGGTTATGGATGCCTTGATAATGGCCGCTGGGGCTAGGGTTCATTGCGGCAATCAACTGCACTTTGGCAGGGAAACAGACTTTAGCGGCCGCTCGGGAAATGATAATTTCCCCCGATTCCAATGGTTCACGCAATGAATCCAGTACCCGACGCTCAAACTCTGGCAGTTCGTCCAGAAAAAGAACGCCATTGTGTGCCAGTGATATTTCACCGGGGCGAGGAATGGAACCTTCGCCAATGAGAGCGGCCATTGATGCACTGTGATGTGGTGCGCGAAAAGCCCGACAGCGCCATTGGGCAGGTAATTCATTACTGTGTGACAAGCCATTAATGGCCGCAGCCTCAAGTGCTTCTTGATCGGTCAATGGTGGTAGTAAGCCGGTTAACCGATTTGCCAGCATGGTTTTCCCCGTACCCGGTGGCCCAAGTAGCAGCAAGTTATGTCCACCAGCGGCGGCTATCTCTAACGCCCGTTTGGCTTGTGATTGGCCGATGATATCTTGTAGGTCGAGGCTGTTGTCCCAATCTTGAGCTACTTCAAGGCGTTGGCCTTGCGCGAGTATATTTTCGTCTTGTAAAAAACTGCACACTGCCAACAAATGATCGGCAACCCTGCTGTTGCCTTGTGTAATTAACCCAATCTCAAGACTGTTCTCTGATGGCAAGATTAACTGTCGCTGGGCCTGACTGCTGGCGAGTGCGGCCGGAATTGCGCCGCTAACGCGCCTTAGCGCCCCTGACAAGGCAAGTTCACCCAAGAACTCATAGTGCGCTAATTTATCCGCAGGAATCTGTTCTGACGCGGCCAATATCGCTAAAGCGATAGGGAGATCGTAACGTCCCCCTTCTTTGGGTAAATCTGCCGGAGCCAGGCTGACGGTGATCCGTTTGGCTGGAAAGGTGAAGCCGCTGTTGATTAATGCGCTGCGGACTCTGTCTCGGGCCTCTTTTACTGTAGTTTCCGGTAATCCAACCAAAACTAATCCTGGTAACCCATTGCTGATATGAACTTCAACTGTGACTGAAGGGGCCTGAATACCTAATGTGGCGCGGGTATAAATCGTTGCCAATGACATAGTGCTTTCCTTCGCCGTAATGCGTGCCTGGTGTTGGGCGGTCGCGATAGAGTGCCCGAGGATTTTTTTCAATGCCGGAGAAAAGTATTGATTTGCGAAAGTGCACGCGAGGTTTCATTGCAACGGAAGTATCAAAATCAAAAATTGCGGTGCAGCGCGCAGAAAAAAGACCAAAGTGTCGATGTGGGTTTTACTGATTGATAAATAATATATTTGTTGTGTTTTGCATTCGCGATCACAAAATAATAATTTAAATAAATATTGTCAGGCAACCAATAACTGTGATAACTCTGTAGGTATTCGTTCGACACTAGACAGATGAACAACCTAATTATGAAAGCGATTTTCCAAGTGATTAACCT
>NZ_JBLWEX010000023.1:0-8629 GCF_048323875.1 Yersinia sp. LJYL362 | reverse complement strand
GGCTATAGCCTTGATAACGTTTACGATCTCGCACATCAGACATTGAACCGAAATAGACAACATTTTGCTTCCCACTTGCCAGCAATGTGGCCGTCATATCGTAAGCGGCCTGATAATTATTAAAACCGACCGTAATACGATTGAACTGGGGTTCCAGGTCCATCACCTGCGCAACCGGAAGCTCTGAAGCATTCAGGTATTTGTCCGCACGTAAGGTATGTTCAGAATCAGTCAGTATCAGCCCGGAAATCTGGCAAGAAAGCAGATTAACTATTTGTTCTTCTTCACGTTCTTTATTGTAGTTATAGTTGACTACCAGTGTTTGATAACCGCTGGCGGCGGTGACCGACTCGATACCAGCCAGTAAATCAGAGAAAATCTGGTTATTAAAGGAGGGAACCAAAATACCGATTCTCGGGCTTTTTTGATTGAGGCTAGTTTCCCCTTCTGAATCAGCACTGTAATTGACTTCAGCCATCACTTGAGCGATACGCTCACCGGTTTCTGGAGCCACTTTTTCCGGCGTGCGTAAGTAGCGGCTGACAGTCATTTTAGTCACGCCTGCTAGTAACGCGATATCCTGTAACGTAACACGCTGGTTTTTCATGGCATATACCTGGAACAAGAGTGTGGGAAGAATATACTCGTCATACTTCAAGCTGCATGTGCGTTGGCTGCACTCAATAACCCGAATCACTTACAACACAGTAAGCTCATCGGGATTCTCTCCCTTGCCGCCTTCCTGCAACTCGAATTATTTAGAGTAAAAAGTGATTATGCACTGTTAGAGGAGATAATGAAAAGCATGTTACTGATTTAAAATACAATAACAATCATGCTTCCTATTATTTAGTTATTTTATTATCAATAAGTTAAGCCACTACGCCCCCCATTGAAGAACAAAGCCCATACAAATAGTCCTCTTTTACCGTCACCAAGGCGATGTCGCTCACGTAAGTGGTAACAGCTTGTCGTAACATGAATTAAAGTGATCTGCATCACAGTTTGGCAAGGCGGAAAACGGTTTGATAGGCACATGTTTTCGTACAGCCATTATTCAATAATATTGATTTTATAATGTCGATTAATAAGCGCCATTTCCATCAGGAATTACTATGAAGAATTTATTTTCGTTAGAAAACCGCAAAGTATTAATTACGGGTTCCGCTCAAGGCATTGGTTTTTTATTAGCAAAAGGCCTTGCCGAATTTGGCGCAGAAATAATAGTTAATGATATTACCGCAGAACGCGCAGAAAAAGCCGCTGCAGAATTACGCGACAGCGGTTTTGTTGCTTATGCCGCGGCATTTAATGTCACTGACCATGATGCTGTGAATGATGCTATTGCACAAATAGAAAATAATATTGGTGCCATTGATATTTTAATTAACAACGCCGGTATTCAACGCCGCCATGCCTTTACCGAATTCCCAGAAAAAGATTGGGATGATGTGATTGCGGTAAATCAGAAATCCGTATTCTTGGTTTCACAAGCAGTTTCCCGTTATATGGTTAAACGCCAACGCGGAAAGATTATTAATATTTGTTCAATGCAAAGCGAATTAGGCCGCGACACTATCACGCCATATGCTGCCTCTAAAGGTGCAGTGAAAATGTTGACGCGTGGGATGTGTGTTGAACTGGCCCGTTACAATATTCAGGTCAATGGTATTGCCCCAGGTTATTTCAAAACGGATATGACAAAAGCACTAGTAGACGATAAGGCTTTCACCGATTGGCTGTGTAAACGCACACCAGCTGCCCGCTGGGGGGATCCGGAAGAGTTGATTGGTGCCGCGGTGTATCTCTCTTCCAAAGCATCAGACTTTGTTAATGGTCATCTGCTATTTGTTGATGGCGGGATGTTAGTTGCAGTCTGATAAGCAGCAGGGGAAAGTTATGTCTGGGAAATGCATTATTGTTATGGGCGTATCGGGCACGGGTAAATCCTGTGTGGGCCAAGCGCTGGCACAGGCACTTAACGCCAAATTTATTGATGGCGATGATCTGCACCCACGCGCCAACATCCAAAAGATGGCATCAGGTCAGCCGCTTAATGATAGTGACCGCGCTCCGTGGCTTGAACGGCTAAGTGACGTGGCATATAGCCTGCAACAAAAAAATGAAGTCGGTTTTTTAGTCTGTTCAGCGCTGAAAAAACAGTATCGTGACCGTCTGCGCGAGGGTAATCAGGGAGTTCGCTTTCTGTGGTTGACGGGCGATTACGATTTGGTATTACGCAGAATGCAGCAACGGGCGGGGCATTTTATGCCGGAGAGTCTGTTAAAAAGCCAGTTCGCGACACTGGAAGTCCCTGATGCCCGCGAACCGGACATCATTCCAATTGATATATCTCCTGACATTGCTGGTGTTGTTAAACACTGTATTACCGCACTGGAGCAGGAAAATAACGTCAGTCACTGTGCTTAAATCCTCGGCATGATGCATACGCAGAAATATAGGAATAGTTATGATACTTGATGAATTGAAAAGCGCGGTGAATAACCCACTTTATCCAGATGCTATCCGCCGCACACTGGCCGCCATCAGCAAGATGGATTTAGCCAATTTACCCGCCGGTGAATTAGACATTGAAGGCCGTGAGATTTATCTCAATCACATTATTGCCTCATCTAAACCATTGTATGAGCAAGCACCTGAATTACATCGTTATTACATTGATATTCATATTCTGCTGGAAGGCAGTGAGGTGATTGGTGCTTCACCATCAGCTCAGGGCCAGCGCCCTACAATGGATTTTGATACCGAACGGGATTACGGATTATTTGAAGGCATTACCACCGAAACTTTATTGACTCTGGCTCCGGGTGATATCGCCTTGCTGTTCCCAGGTGAGTTGCACCGTCCAATGGGAACATTAGGCGACGTTGCACCGCTGCGCAAAATAGTAGTTAAAGTGGCGAATCATCTGTTGTGATTTAGGAATGGGTCGATAATCAAGGTCGGTTGATATTGATTGGTGAATAGATTTGGTTGTCATAACTTCACGGCTCACTTAGCTTTGAGCGCCTCAACCGACCAATTGAGCAGAAGGGACAGCCTGCCCTCCTGCCCAATTGGGGCAACAAGGATTAAGTGATTGCTGAATAAATATCAACCAATAGCTCTAAGTTTTTGGATTCACTACAAGTGCCGTCTAAACTGCCCACACTCACGCGCGTATGGATTTTTCCGCAAGCAAGATAGATACACACAATCATTATTCTGGCTGACGAACAGCCACAATTATCCGCTCTTAAATACTCCTTCTTCGGACCAAAGTAAGCTTGTACGATAAAACAAGAGACGAACCTGCGATTTTTTCCTGATAACTCAGCGCTTTATTATGACTTAACGTCAATATCTTGTTTTTCTCGAATATAGTCGTCTACCGCTAGAATACGGCTAACATTTTGTTTTTGTTAGCAGTACACTTCAATAAATAAAGTCTACACGCTGTGACGTAGTTTAAATAGCTAACTTTTCCTGTAGATTTTATGAATCGTAGAATAATGGCAAACCACAACAAAAATAACAAATTAAATATTGGTTTAAATATTTAACTTTAACTAAATAATAAGGATTTTAAAAATGTCATTAAGGAATTTATTCATTGCCACCCCTCTAATTCTCTTAACTGGCTGCTCCCATTTACTTCCTCTTGACTACCAAGGTTATAATAATGCTGATGCGGCCACTATATACATCCAAAATGATAAGGGCAATGTTGGCACAACGTATATTGCCAAATACCATTATGTTAAAGCTGATGCTTGTTATCAGATGGACACAAGATATGAACTGAATTCTAATATATTAGCCGCCGATGGGAATATAATAGAAAGTAAGATAGAACCGGGTGGTTTTTATGCGGTGGAACAAAGTCTATCTCAGGGTCCAAGGGTCGCCTACCTGTCAGCATCGTTTGTGCCAGAACCGGGTAAACATTATTTTATTTCTCCAGGTTACGGTTCGGCAGAAATTCCTGATAATTTAAAAATAACCCTATCTATGGATAAGGATGAAATCTTCCAGCAATACGGCAAAGATCGGGTCAAAGGTTGGCCAGTAAGAAACTATTGCAAGAATTTCGTGCAAAAAGCATTAAGTTTTAATTAGGTTATATAGTCAAAATTTACTGAGAATGGATTTTAACCATGAGATTGATAAGAACCACACTTCTGACCCTGCCAGTTTTACTTCTAATAAGTTGTTCCAGACCAACCCCGGTTGTGAATATCTATAATGATGTGACCAGTGGTGATACAGCCAAAGTTCGCATCATTGGATTCACAGAAGACTCGCATATTTGGTCGGGTTATGACTGCAATGAACCGTATAAAATGCCAGAGAAGGGTTATTATCCTCATGTCCGTCAATCCTATGAAGGTAAACCTGTTTTTATCGATAAAGGATTTACAAAAACTGAGCTCCCCAAAGGAAAATATCCTATTGATATGGCTGAGTTTTATGTTCATGCAGGAAAACTAACAACTGTTTGGGCCTCTTACCACACCTCAGATCAAAGACTCTGCCAAAAAACAATCACTATCCGCCCTGAAAAAGATGAATTATATGAATTTAGAAATCGCATTGAAGGTGATATATGCGTATTTGAATTGTATAAAGTCAGTCCAGATCAGGCAACACCTCTCCCATTGCAAGATTTTCAGAGTATTTGTAAAAAACCTGGGCTGTAATTTAGAGAAAATCGCGCTTTATAAAAAAGAATAAAGACATTACTTTCTATTCTCATGGATGTCGTTATGCCAACTGACAAATTAATCTAATTGTTGGAGCCAAGGGCTAGCTTATTATGGCCCCTTGGCTGATTGCTTAATCGCAAGCCCGGTGACTATCACGTTTTGACAATCTAACTGGGCCACATAGCCCAATCTATGCCTTGTCGAGAACGTCTGGAACTCTGCTCCCTTGCCGTTCCCTTTTCGCCGCTAACCATAATCCGCTGTTCTTCATCGCGTAACCGAACACCACCCCGACTAACAGCGAAACAATCACCAGCTTCCAATTACCATTAGCGGCAAAAGTTGCACAGGCACCGATAAAGGTGCCGGGGACAAAGGATAACCACTGCTGACAGGCCTGAATACACATCAGAAACGCCACAAGACCCGTCAGAACATAGCCAAGGATGGCCCATTCCGGTTGCAAGGCGCTGCCCTGAATAATCATCATCGCCCAAAACACCCCGCTCGCGCAGGTTAGCAGGGTGATAAGCAGCCCTTTCAAACCACCTTGCGGGCAGGCAAAGTAGGCAGTACAGCCCAAAAAACCCGCCCAACTAATAAGCCCCAGGCTGACCGCAACCCAACCCCAGATACCTGAGAGAATGCCGGTGGTAATGGCAATCATCAGAATAATGTTCATCAGTATTCACCTGCGCAAAACGTTAAAAGAGAAAATGTATTGCATGAAAGTTGCGCAGTTTACCTGAATTCAATATCCTTTTATGTACAATGATCGCAAAAATAGTTAATAACCAACATTACATACATTTATTTTGTGATTAAAGTCACACTTAAGCTCTATTTGCAATGTATAAGTAATCACGCGTACCGTCAGATTGTTTCAATAAATCTTCTAACATATTCAGAGAATATAATTTTACAAATTCAAATTTTTTTACGGCTTTATCGCCGATTTCTTTTAACTGTGCTGCCGAAGGAAAATCAAACTTCCCCGCGTTGTAATCATAATATGCCATTAATAGATCACTAAACTTCTCAGGCCCAACAGTGTAGCTGGCATGGTTATTTATATAGTCAGCCAAGATAAGTGCCATACTATCATAGGGTTTATCAGAGATATCAGCACATAATTTATTTTTTACATTTGTCAAATTATTCATCTCAGCATTAATCAATCTTATTACTAGACCTTTACACATGTGTGGTGGTAAATACTCTTTAGCTTTATGGCTAACGTCTCCTTTTGTATTTAATAAGTTATTAGATGAATCAATTTTAGGGTTTATTTTTTTCAATATATCATTAGTGATTGTTTTTATTGCATAATAAGACAAATGTTCTTTCGCTTCATGCTCGTTTTTAAATTCAATTTTATACTGATTAAAACATGCCCGTTCAATAAGATAACTACATGAACCTTCCTCTTTTTGTGCTTTTAAAAGAAAAAAATCAAGGTGTTCTTTGCTTTTATTCACCATTTTATCTATTTCTATTGGAACGGAAAGTTTATCACTGACAGTTTTGTCTTTTTCTTCCTTATTTAAACAACTAATTAGATTGTTAATTACAACGCCTTCATTCTCACTAAATACTTCCGGCGTTGCCTTTAAAAAAGACTTATCGTTAGGATCATGATTAATTAATTCTTTGGCAGCATGAATACCTCGAGAAACATAACTCACTAACCCCATAAATATCACCTTAATAGTATATTGACCATGATGAATATTTCACCTAGGTGCTGTTATAAAGGTTGTATTTTATTTAATCTTAATTTAAAACCCTATCCACTATTTACCCCACCTCCACCTTAAATAATCTTAATTTCAGCGCAGAGTAAAAAAACAAAACCCCCTGCCAGGGTTGCTGACAGGGGGTTGGTATTGCCGATTTAACACCGAATTACATTAGCGGTTGCGCCAACTGAACCAGCGAAATCAGCGGTTGCGGATAGATACCCAGCACCAGTACCAAAATCGCGGAAATCAGCACCACCACACCACCGGCAGTCAATGCCCAGTTGCTTGGTGTATCACGAACCAGGGTTTCCGGCGCACTCAGATACAAGCTGACAGTCACGCGTAGATAGTAATACAGGCCGATGGCACTGCCCAATACCACGGCACCGGTCAACCACCACAGGTTGGCACTCACACCCATTGCCACGACAAAGAACTTACCGATAAAGCCCAAGGTCATTGGGATACCGGCCAGTGACAACATCATCACTGTCATCACCGCAGAGAGAATGGGCTTATGCCAGAACAACCCACGGTAGGAGAACAGTGATTCCGCATCCGGGCCTTTGTACGGGCTGGACATCAAGCTGACCACACCGAAAGCCCCCAAGCTACTGAACAGGTAACCAGCCAGATAGACGCCGACGGTCTCCAATGCCAGTTGATGGGTTTGCACTGCCACCAACGCAATTAGCAAATAGCCAAGGTGCGCGATAGAGGAATAACCCAGCAGACGCTTGATGTTGGTCTGGCTGATAGCCATCAGGTTACCAAACAGAATCGAGGCCACAGCAATCAGCGAGAGCACTAAACGCACCGCTTCACTGTCAGCGGCTGGCGCGTACAGGAACAAGCGCATTACCACCGCAAAGATGGCAATCTTACTGGCGGTCGCCAGGAAAGTAGATACCGGGGCAGGTGCGCCCTGATACACATCCGGCGTCCACAGTTGGAACGGCACCAGCGATAACTTAAAGCCAAGACCAACAATCATCATCCCCAGACCGGCCAGGATCAGCGGTTGGTGAATCATGGAGTCACTCAGGCTTTTGCCCAGACCGGCGAATGACAAACTACCAGATTCCGCATACAACAGCGCCATACCAAACAGCAGGAATGACGATGCCGCCGCAGACAGCAGCATGTACTTGATGCTGGCTTCCAGTGAGCGCTTCTGCCGATAGGCATAGCCGATCAAACCAAACAGCGGCAAGGAAATCAGCTCGATACCCAGGAACAGCGATGCCAGATGATTGGCGCTAGCGAGCAAAATACCGCCCATAGTCGCAATCAGCACCAGCAGGTAGAACTCTTCGCGGTTATCCGGATAGCCATTGAGCCACGGATAAGCAAAGGTGCTGGTCGCCAGACTGGCAACAATCACCAGCCCAGTGTAGAACATCGCGTAGCCATCAACCCGCATCAGCGGTGTGACATCCATCGGCCCGACCTGACCGACAAAGTAGAGTGACAGCAGCGCCAGGTTAAGCCCGATAACCGTGAGAGTGGCGTTGATAAAATGATCGCGTCGCCACGCAATGGACAGCATCACAACCACCACCGTCAATCCGACGATCAACAGCGGTAGCATTGCGATCAGTTGTTGAGGAGTTATTGTCATGGCGAATTACGGCCTTGTTGTTGGAATAATAGATGAAGCATTGAACCACTGCTGTACATTACTCATCGCAGCATGAGATGTGTCGAGAATTGGCTGCGGATAAACCCCCAGCAATACTAACAACACCACTAACAGCAGGATGATGGACAGTTCCCTTGCACTCATGCCCGGTAATGCTTCTTCAGATTTTGGCGCGCCGTAATAAGCACGCTGCATCATAATCAGCGAGTAAACCGAAGCAAAAACCAGCCCAAAAGTGGATATCACGGTAATCACCGGAACCACCTGGAAGCTGCCGAACAGGATCATGAATTCGCCCACGAAGTTACCGGTACCCGGCATCCCCAATGTTGCCACCGCGAAGAACAGCGATAGCGCAGGCAAGTATTTGATTCGACCCCACAGGCCACCCATTTGGCGCATATCACGTGTATGCAGGCGCTCATACAGCTGGCCGCAGATGATGAACATACCGGCGGCTGACAGGCCGTGGGCAATCATCTGGATAACCGCGCCTTGGTAAGCCAGTTGGCTGCCGGTATAAATGGCAATCAACACAA
>NZ_JBLWEX010000022.1:0-8608 GCF_048323875.1 Yersinia sp. LJYL362 | reverse complement strand
ATCAGGCCGATGAATAAGGCAGAGGTCAGGGCAATAGGCTTGATCATATAAAATCCTTATTGTTAGCGAAGTGAATTCCTCACAGTAACGCTATGCTACGGCGAAAAGTGGTGAAAAAACATTCGGCCTATTACCCGTTTTGCTAGGTACTTCTACCTATCCCCTGCGCACTTGACGCCGCAGGGGTGTTAGCTGCGTTCGCGCACCCGAATCACTTACTGGTTTTGACTTTAAAATAAGTAAGCTCATCGGGATGAGTTCACTGGCTGCCTACCTGCAACGCCAATTGCTTTGGGGATTATTGGGAGAATAAGTGATAGTGATGAATCAGTAATGCCAGCGAGTTGACCTCTAGCTTGGCAAAGATATTCGCGCGGTGAGCCTCGACTGTTCGCGGTGAGAGCGACAATGTATGGGCAATCTGTTTGCTGGTTTCCCCTTGAATAATCAGGGCAGCAACTTCCCGCTCACGAGCAGAGAGTTGGTTGAATAGCTGTTGATAGCTCGCCTGCTGCTTATGGGCTGCCAGCGCCTGTTCATGTTGTTCTAACGCCATACTGACAGTTTCGATCAGGACATCGGCATCGATCGGTTTGGTCAAAAACTCCAGAGCACCGCCTTTAAAGGCCCGGCGGCATAATTCAACATTACCATGCCCCGTCATAATGATGACCGGCAGGGTGCTATTACGCTCTTGGATAGCTTCTAATATCGTCATGCCACTTTTACCCGGCATGCGAATATCGAGCAGAACACAACTTGGCTGGGTAACGACAAAGGTATCAAGGAATATCTGTCCGTTACTGAATGCGTTAACCTCCCAGCCCATGGTCGTGAGTAATGCGCTCAACGCCGCGCGAACTCCCTCATCGTCATCAATCAGATAAATGTGTTTTGTCATGTGTACTCTCGACAATTAGAGGAAAAGTGAGGGTAAAGCCAGCGCCCCCATGTTCATTGTTACCGGCTTTTATGTCGCCTCCCATACGCTGTACCAATGTTTCACACAGGGTCAGCCCTAAGCCCAATCCGCTCTCTCGAGTGGTATAGAAGGGGGTGAACAGGCTATCTAACTGCTGATGATTGAGCCCCGGTCCGTTATCCTCAATCTGAATAACCCATTGTTTAGACGTTATATTTATTGTAAATATCACCGTCGGAGTCGGGGTGTGTTGTAGTGCCTGAATCGCATTACTCAGCAGATTATGGAAAACCTGCTCCAGCCATAAAGGGTCACTTTGCAGTGTGGGAAGATTTGCGGGAATAATGTTTAGGATTTTGACATTCGCCGCGTTTATTTCCTGACTCAACAACACATTCACTCGCCGCCAGATATCAGCCACGACAACCGGTTGTAAATTTATCTGCCCACGGCTGAGTAGGGTTCGCAGCCGGTCCAATAAAGCGGCAATGCGTTTGATTTGCTCGATAGAAGCCACCAGCAGCGGGGCAACTTTCTCATCCTGTGCCGGTAACAGGCGTAGCGCGGTCTGGTTATAGGTCAATGTTGCGGTGAGCGGCTGGTTTAATTCATGGGCGATGCCGGTCGCAATTTCTCCCATGGCATTGAGTCTGGCTTGATCGGCAAATTTGGCGCGCTGCTCGGCATGTAAACGGTGCTGAGCCAATAGTTGCCAGCGCTGCCAACTGTACAAGGCGGCGGCTATGATCAGCGAAAGCAGTAGGGCGGTGAACCAGGGTAAATCCCGCCAAACTGGGGTGGCATGACCGATTAAAGTGAAAGATTGCGCCCCTTCGCCCACCGGTTTTTGCCACTGCCAGAAACTTTCAGGTGCTGTATGGCCCAAAATCGCGAGTTGATGTTGCTGATAGCGCAATACCAAACTGTCAAAATGGGGCGGTAAACCCACCACTTGCAACAACTTCTGGGCATTGACCTGCAACCCACTGCCGCTGTAGGAGTTCGCTAAACGATAATCTCCATCCTGAAGATGTAAGGTGAGTTGACCGGGTTTGGATTGATCTGCTGGGGTTTGGTTTATCGCCACCAATTGTGGGAAATGGCGCTGTAATTGCACCAGTTGGCTCGGCTCCAACGCCAAAAATAAAATCGCCTGCTGCTGGGCCAACTGTTGGCTCAATTCGCGATGAATAGTGCGAAAATCGGCCTCTCGCTCGGCTTGTTGTGTATTCAGCCCGTACCAACCCAGCCAAAGAGTAGACATCAGGGTCAGGATAAACCAGACAGTGATTTTAATGGCCATGGGTTGCTTGCATCCACAAAAGAGAAGGTGGCTATTGATAACATGGGGCGCGATACAGAGAAAACCCCCAATACCGCATGTCATGGGGGTTTTGTAACCTTCGAGAGTTATTTCACCCGAACGCGCTCAATGTAAGTGGCAAAGGCAGCAAGCTGTTTGGTCAGAAAATCCAGCGTTCCTTGATCCGTCAGTTCTTTAGTTTGTTCATCGACTTTGCTTTGAATCACGCCGCCCATAAATTCAGGTTTATTCATCACCATTGCTTCAAGGAAAACCAAAATCTGACGTAGATGATACTGACAACGCGCTCCGCCAATCGGCCCCATAGAGCTGGTCTGAATGGTCACCGGTTTGTTGGCGAGTGGCTGGTTGGGTAAACGGGATAACCAATCGATGGCATTCTTCAACCCGCCGGGGACGGAATAGTTATATTCCGGTGTCACGATAATGACCCCATCGGCCTGACGAATCTGCTCAGCAATGGCCTCAATCGTAGACGGGAACCCCTCTTCTTGCTGTATATCAGCATCATAAAGCGGGATATCGCGAATAGATGGCAGTGCTTCGATAATCACGCCGACGGGCGCTAATTTAGGCAGCGCACGCGCCACCATGGCATTGTAGGAACCACTACGCAAGCTACCCAATAGGGTAACAATTTTAAGGGGTTGTTGTGACATGGCATGCTCCCGATAAGTGAATAAATGATGCTGTTCCCCCCCTCAGAGTAGGCCAAACTTGAGTGACGTGCTACCCCTTAAAATTTAACTTAAATGAGTGTCATCTGCGGATTTGTTACATTGAAATTGTGATCGACGAAAAGAAACGAAAAAATCGTTTCTTACTGTTATCAAGTCTATGCGTGAAATGCCGTTAATAGATCTGGAGCTATCCAGCTCTCTTACATTGAGCGACACGATAATGCTAAAAACCACTCAAGCCCGATTCACCTTACTCGTTAGTGCGTTTTTCATTTTCTTGCTGATAATCACTTTAGTGGTTATTCAGCTTTTTGTGACACCACAACTCAAACAATCTGAAAGCACCATTGTTGGCAATAGCGTTGACCAAATCGCGACAGCCATAACGGCGCAAATGAACAAAGTAGAAGCACAAGCCCGCAGTATTACGCAGGCAGTTGCCATAATGGACAGTAATACCATTGACTCATTATTGCCGGGGTTGGTGGATCAGTATGGTGACAGTAATGTTTTTGGTGGCGGGATTTGGCCATTACCCAATAAACGTGAGCAAGGGGTGATTAAATTCAGTACTTTCTTTGCCCGTAATGGGGAAAATAAGTTAACGGTAAATACCCACTGGAATTCGCCAGAGTCACAAAATTATTTTGAACAACCGTGGTACAAAGATGGCTTAAATGCCCCGAAAGGTTTCTGCGCCTGGGCTAAAGCGTATCAGGATGATGCCAGCCCGCAGCCGAGAACCAACTGCGCCATGGCGATTTATAAAGGTGACGAGGCTTATGGTGTTTCTACCATTGATGTCACTTTAGGCTTCTTTAACCGTTTGGTTAAGGAGATGGAACAGAAGGTCAATGGCACCATTCTGATTGTCGAAGCTGATGGCAAGATTGTGGGCAGCAGCGCCTTGGCCGATGGCAAAGCAGAATTAAAAAATCTGTCCGACTTTGCTGCCAGCTCACCAATGGCGGCAGAAACACAGCAGTTGTTGGCACAGATGAAAGACCAGAAATCACTGGAAAGTGAATTTGATGTCGATGGAACCTCTCATACTCTGTTTATCCGCCCGATTGCCAATAGCCCATGGTATTTAGTTACTGATCTGCCAACCAGTTTGTTAGTCAAACAGAGCCACAGCATCTTGCTGCATTTGGGACTAGTACAGATTCCTATCATGTTGTTATTGCTGTTATTCCTGGTGTTCTCTATTCGCGTCTTTATGAAACGTCTGGCGGCTTTGAAAGAGAATATTACGGCATTGTCTGCGGGGGGGGCTGATTTGACCCAGCGCTTGCCACAAAGCAGTAGCCCGGAATTCAATGCTATTAACCAGAGTTTCAACGATTTTATCGACTACTTGCAGCAAATGATGCGCCAGGTCGGTGAAAGTAGCTTAGCTATCGCGTCGGCATCGCGCCAAATTGCCAGTGGTAATTTGGATTTATCCGCTCGAACTGAAGATCAAGCCAGTTCGATTGAAGAAACCGCCGCTTCAATGGATGAGTTGACCAGTACCGTTAAACAAAACGCGGATAATGCCAGCCACGCTAACCAGTTAGCGATTGATGCTTCCACTGTGGCGGTGAAAGGCAGCACGGTGGTGAAGAAAGTGGTGGATACCATGGGGTCAATCAACCACTCGTCGAAGAAAATCGTCGATATTATCAGTGTGATTGACAGCATTGCCTTCCAAACCAATATCCTGGCATTGAATGCGGCGGTAGAAGCAGCAAGAGCGGGTGAGCAAGGGCGAGGTTTTGCCGTCGTCGCTTCTGAAGTGCGTAATTTAGCGCAGCGTTCGGCGACTTCGGCTCGTGAAATTAAAAAGCTGATTGAAGATTCAGTGGCTGATATTGCGATCGGCACGAGTTTGGTGGCAGATGCGGGTACCACGATGGATGACCTGATGAGTGGGGTTTCCAATGTGGCGGCATTAATGAATGAAATTATGTCATCAAGCCAGGAGCAAAGTTTGGGTATCGAGCAGGTTAATCTGGCTATTAATCAGTTAGATAACTCAACGCAGCAAAATGCGGCGCTGGTGGAACAAGTGGCGGCGGCAGCTCAAGCTATGCAGGATCAAACCTTGCAGTTAGAAAGTGTGATTAGCGGCTTTAAGGTTTAATCAATGGAGTGTGAAGGGGTGACCGTACCTAGGGGCGCTTCGGTGGCTTACGCCACTTGTATTTTAACCCCTACGACCCCAACGGTACGTTTCCCCATCATTTGACTTGTTAGCTATCTGAATCCCCTCTGTCTAGCTGAAAGGGGGGATTATCTATGACTCACGGCGAATTTTACTGGCAAATAAGTTTCCCAGTGATTGGATTAACTGCACGGTGATAATCAATACAATGGCCGTGGTCACAGTGACGAAAGTATCAAAGCGCTGATAACCATAAGTAATGGCTAAATCACCAATCCCACCACCGCCTACAGTACCTGCCATCGCCGTGGCACCAATCAAACCAATAGTGGCTGTGGTCAGCGCCAATATTAAAGATGAGAGTGCTTCGGGTAGTAAAAAATACCAAATGGCTTGTAATGGGGTGGCTCCCATCGATTTCGCAGCTTCCAAAATACCGGGATTGACATCCAGCAGTGAGTTTTCTACCAGGCGGCCAATATAGGGCGCGATAAAAATAATCAGCGGTACAATCGCCCCCGGTGTTCCTATGGTGGTATTCACAATAAGACGGGTGAGCGGGATAATCGCCACCATCAAAATAATAAAAGGCAGTGATCGGATGATATTGATAATGGGATTAAGAATATTATAAAAAGTGCGGTTCTTAATTAATCCGCCCGGTCGGGTCACTACCAGTAAAATACCTAAAGGAATACCAATAAGAGAACCGATAACCAATGAAATACTGACCATAACCAAGGTGTCGTGTAGCGCCTGGACGAATTGGTCTAACGTAATCGCTGTTTCGATCATCAATTTATTTCCTGTATATCAATTCCTGTTCCTGCCAGATAATTAACAGCACTATCAATGGTGTGATTCTCGCCGGTTAATAACAGCACCATATGGCCCAATGTGGTGTCTTGTATTTCTGACATATTGGCAAACAGAATATTGACGCCAATATCGTATTTCCTAATTAGCTGGTTGATTACCGGTTGGGTGGCTATCGCTCCGACAAATGCCAAACGGAATTGACGACCGGTGTGGCTATTATTCAATAACTTTTTCACGCTCTCGGGTAAGCTATCTTTGATGACGGTACGAACAAAGTTAATGGTTGTAGGATGAGTTGGATGACCAAACACCGTCAATACTGAACCTTGCTCAATAATTTGACCGTTTTCCATGACCGCCACCTTATTACAGATTTTTTGAATAACTGACATTTCATGAGTAATCAGTAAAACCGTAATATTGTATTGCTGATTAATTTTCTTCAGTAACAACAAAATCTGAGCGGTAGTTTGGGGGTCTAGCGATGAGGTGGCCTCATCACACAGCAAAATAGATGGATTAGTTGCCAGCGCACGGGCAATACCGACCCGTTGCTTCTGCCCGCCTGATAATTCGTTAGGAAAACTGTGACTTTTATCCCCCAGCCCGACAAAATCCAACAGTTCAGCGACACGTTCCTGAATGAATTTTTTGTTTTTCCCTAATAAAATAAGTGGCATCGCGACGTTTTTAAAAACGGTCTTTGATTCCAGTAAATTAAAGTTCTGGAATATCATGCCAATATTTTTTTTCAATAGCCGGAGTTGCTCTTGGCTGAAATCATGCAGGTTCTTGCCATCAATAATGACATTTCCGGCCGTTGGGCTTTCCAGCGAGTTGACCATCCGTAATAAAGTACTTTTCCCTGCACCGCTGTAGCCGATGATGCCAAATATATCGCCATCCTCGACGGTTAAATTAACATCATTAAGTGCCTGTAGTTTTATACCTTTACGTTCAAAGGTTTTAGAAATATGCTGAAGCTCAATCATCTGTTATCCCATTAGTTTAGATAATCAGGCAGCATATAACCTGTGTACTTCTCGTTTTCCAGAATATATTTTTTGAATTCAGGAGAGCGATATCCTGCAATAATATCTTTGGCGAACTCGGCATCTTTATTTTTACCGGCAACTGTCACCACATTAACAAACTGAGTGGTGGGTTTTTCAAGTTGCAGGGCAGAAGTCAGTTTTATTCCATTAGAAACCGCAAAATTACCTTGGATGGCACCGTAATCGACATCAGGTAATGCTCTGACTTGTTGAGCATTATCCATTTCTTTGATGACTAAATGATAAGGGTTTTCTGCAATATCTCTTTGCGAGAAGGTGGCCGGATCAATTTTTTCTTTCAGCTTTATCCAGCCAATAGATTGCAGTAACAGCGCTGCCCGGTATTCGTTTGAGGGTTGATTTGGGACTGAAATCCATGCACCATCTTTAGGCTTATCTTCTTTTTTATGCTTATTAGAATAGAGACCCATCGGTGGGGTTGGAACCTGAACAATCCCTGTATTATCAATTCGTAAGCGCTCATTTATCGCTTTCAGATAAATGGGATGCTGCATGATGTTGCCATCAATTTCACCGGTACTGACGGCGTTATTGACCTGAATCCCATCATTGAAGTCTTTATATTCGACGCTGTAGCCTTTCTTGATGAGATAAGGTGCTACGCCTTTCTCAAATTGCTCTTTATAGGGTCCAGGATTAAATCCTAATTTAATCACTTTCTTCTCCTCACTATGGGCATTCAATGAGGTTAAAATAATTAAACCAGATAAGGCTATTGCCAGTGAACGTATTTTCATCATCATTTCCCTGTGGAATAAATATTAATTCAGACTCTAAAGAGGAATTTATTCACAAGGTTGCAGGCTATTGGGTTCTCCGTAAACGAAGAATATAGACTTAGCTTATCCATTATCTATATATAGGATATGGAGATGGTATATCCAGATGGAATAACGAGAGGGGGCGATCAGTCGATTAACAACCCACTGCATCATACGCAGTGGGTTGTTGCGATATAAACCTGAGTTTAGCCCTGAATCAAATTAGGGATCTTCACCGCTGGGTTAACATCGGCTTCATAGTCCACACCGTCGATGGCGAAACCGAACAGATTTAAGAACTCGGTTTTATAGCCGGTGAAATCGGTCAACTGGTAAATATTGTCGTTGGTCACCTGATCCCACAACTGCTGTACCTGGTTTTGAACTTCAGGATCCAGTTCTTTGTAATCTGCACGCAGACGACCTTCCTGGTCCATATGTGGCGCGCTACCACAAAGGCTATCTTTATACAGTGAATAAACCTGCTCGATACAACCCTCATGAGTGCCTTTCTCTTTCATCACTTTGAATAACAGTGACAGATACAGTGGCATCATTGGAATGGCAGAGCTGGCTTGAGTGACCACCGCTTTCAATACTGAAACACGCGCATCGCCGCCGCCATGAGCAGACAAGCTATCGCGGATCGCCAGAACTTTTTGATCCAAGTCCTTTTTGGCCGCGCCAATAGAGCCGTTCCAATAGATATCATGGGTGATTTTTTCGCCCAGATAGGTGAACGCCGTGGTTTGTGCGCCTTCGGCCAACACGCCAGCTTCCAGCAGTGCATCAATCCACATCTGCCAATCTTCGCCACCCATTACTGCGACAGTGTTGTCTATCTCTTCTTGAGTTGCCGGTTGCAGCACCGCTTCTTTGA
>NZ_JBLWEX010000021.1:0-8583 GCF_048323875.1 Yersinia sp. LJYL362 | reverse complement strand
CTCTTGAACGCCTGAAAAATGGTCGTTTAGATATTCTGATTGCAACTGATGTTGCGGCTCGTGGTTTGGACGTTGAGCGCATCAGCCTGGTAGTAAACTATGATATCCCTATGGATTCAGAGTCTTACGTCCACCGTATCGGTCGTACCGGTCGTGCTGGTCGTGCTGGTCGTGCATTACTGTTCGTTGATAGACGTGAACGTCGTCTGTTGCAGAACATTGAACGTACTATGAAGATGACTATTCCACCAGTCCAATTGCCAAACGCAGAATTACTGGGCGAACGTCGCTTAGCCAAATTTGCGGCTAAAGTTGGCCAACAGCTGGAAAGCAGTGATTTGGATATGTACCGTGCGTTGCTGGCTAAGTTGCAACCAGAAGAAGGGTTTGATATTGAAACTCTGGCTGCTGCACTGCTGAAAATGGCACAGGGCGAACGTCCTTTGATTCTGCCTCCAGAAGCACCACGTCGTCCACAGCGTGAATTCAATACTCGCGATGACCGTGGTAGTGATCGTGGTCGTGACCGTAATGATAGCCGTCGCGAACCTCGTTCTGACAGCCGTGACGGTGGCGAACGTCCCGCACGTCGCGAACGTCGTGATGTTGGCGAGATGGAACTGTACCGCATTGAAGTTGGCCGCGATGATGG
Organism: Yersinia sp. LJYL362; assembly: GCF_048323875.1. NCBI lineage: Bacteria > Pseudomonadati > Pseudomonadota > Gammaproteobacteria > Enterobacterales > Yersiniaceae > Yersinia > Yersinia sp. LJYL362. The sequence continues at coordinate 7,931 of NZ_JBLWEX010000021.1, read as the reverse complement.
TGTTGAAGTTCGTCATATCGTTGGCGCTATCGCTAACGAAGGGGATATCAGCAGCCGTTATATCGGTAACATCAAGCTGTTTGCTTCGCATTCAACTATCGAGCTGCCAAAAGGCATGCCGGGCGAAATGTTATCTCACTTCACCCGTACTCGTATCCTGAACAAGCCGCTGAACATGCAGCTGTTGGGTGATGCACAGCCGCATGAGCGTCGTGAGCGCCCAGCCGGTGGTGAGCGTCGTGGTGGTGCTGGTCGCCCAGCGGGTGGCGAACGTCGTGATGGCGCAGGTGCTCCTCCTCGTCGTTCATTCGGCAGTGACCGTGCTCCAGCCGGTGCTGGTGAACAGCGTCGTGGCAATCGTGATGGTCAGCGTCCAACTGCACCACGTCGCGATGATGCCGCAGCGCCAGCCGCACCTGCTCGCCGTCGTTTCGGTGACGCATAAGTCTTAGTCATCTTTGATGATTAAAAATAAAAACCAGCCCTCGGGCTGGTTTTTTTATGTCTGGAATATCGAACCTGTCAATAGATTACAGACGATCGACTGGGCACAAGTCGGGTTGCAAACTGGCGACTATCTCAAATGAATCCAATCGAGCCTGATGATCAAAAATCTGGCCATTGACCATCAATTCGTCGGCCTGAGTTTCCCGCAATAATGCCTGAAGCCCATGTCGGACTTTGCTTTTATCACCAATGATGGACAGTCGCAGCGCTTGATCAACACCAAACTGTTCAGCTGGCAAGCAGATTTTCTCCATATCGTCGACTGGCGGGGGAAGTTGCCCCGGTGTGCCACGGCGCAGATTGACAAACTGCTGCTGCATTGAGGTAAACAAGAAACGGGCATCACGTTCACTCTCAGCGGCGACAACATTCACACACACAATGGCATAAGGTTTCGGCCATTGAGCGGAGGGTTTGAAGTTTTCGCGATACAATTTAAGCGCCTGGAATAGCATGTCCGGCGCAAAATGCGAGGCGAATGCGAAAGGTAGCCCCATGGCAGCCGCCAGTTGCGCGCTATACAGGCTGGAACCCAGCAGCCACAGAGGAACATGCAAACCTTGACCGGGGACAGCTTGTACTGCTTGCCCAGGTTGCACCTCGGCAAAGTAGTTTTGCAGTTCGCGCACATCAGACGGGAAGTTATCCACCTCACTGGAGAGGTGGCGGCGCAGTGCCATCATGGTGCGCTGATCCGTGCCGGGAGCCCGGCCCAGGCCGAGGTCGATACGGTCAGGATACAACGAGGCGAGGGTACCAAACTGTTCAGCTATCACTAATGGTGAATGGTTTGGCAGCATAACACCACCTGAACCGACGCGGATGGTGCTGGTACCGCCGGCGATATAGCCAATCAGCACCGAGGTCGCAGCACTGGCGATGCCCGTCATATTATGATGTTCAGCCAGCCAGTAGCGGTGATATCCCCACTTTTCAGTATGTTGAGCTAAGTCCAGCGAGGCATGAAATGCCTCTCGTGGGGTCTTGCCTTGTGCTACCGGCGATAAATCCAGAACCGAAAGGGGTACGGGTGAGCTATCTGCTATAGAAACATTGTTATCATTCATAGAATCGTCCATCTTAACCTTATGTCGAGTCGCTTGAAGGGCGAACGCATTTTCCCTTCGTCCTTGACGTTGCAGGGCTGTTAGCTGCAACACCAATGACTGTGGGATCTATTCAGTTATAACCGCATTAATTTACCCACAAAAAATGACATAAAATGCGAGGCTATTACCCTTAGCAGCATAATCTAAATAGGGGTTGCTGAAGGGGGAATAAATGCGGCGATTAAAGGACTCGTGAACCTATGAAGAAGAAAACGTTATTTACCCTGTTGTTAGTGGTGGTGGCAATAGCCATGGCGGTGCTGTTCCGTGCACATAATCAAGATTTGTTATTGCAAGGTGAAGTGGATGCGCCGGAGGTTATTGTCTCGTCTAAAGCCAAAGGACGGGTGGTTGAACGCCATGTAGAACGCGGTGATGATGTTAAAGTGGGGCAATTGCTGATGACATTGGAAAGCCCGGAGTTGATGGCTCAATTGGCCGGGCTGGCTGCGGCTCGTGACCAAGCACAGGCGCAGTTAGATGAGTCATTGCATGGCACGCGGGAAGAGAGTATCCGCAATCTAAAAGCCAATTTGGCGCAGGCGCAGGCAGAATACGAGAATGCGCTTCATACCTATAATCGCAATAATAGCGTGGCGGCAAAAGGGTTTATCTCGGCCTCTGAGCTTGAAAACTCGCGCCGTGCCAAAGATACCGCCTATCAGCAGGTTCAGGCCGCGCAAGCTAATTTGGATGAAGGTTTACACGGCGACCGCTCGGAGTTGCGCGATAAATATGCCGCCGCAGTACGTCAGGCCGAGCAAGATTTAGCTCAATTGAAAGCACAAACCGACGATTTACAGGTGCGCGCGCCGGTCGCCGGTGAAGTGGGTCCGATCCCGGCGGAAGTGGGTGAGTTACTCAATGCCTCCAGCCCGTTGCTGACATTAATCCGCCTGCCGCAAGCTTATTTCGTGTTTAATTTGCGGGAAGATATTCTCGCCAATGTGCGCAAAGGGGACAAAATCACCCTTAGAGTCCCTGCGCTAAAAGACCAAGAAATAACGGCTGAAGTACGCTATATCGCGCCATTAGGCGACTATGCCACCAAGCGAGCCACCCGCGCTACCGGTGATTTTGACTTAAAAACTTTCGAAGTTCGTCTCTACCCTGCACAGCCTGTCGATGGTTTGCGCCCGGGGATGAGTGCACTCTGGCAGTGGAAAGAGTAAGTGGAAAAGTTCAGAGGCAGGGGTTTCGACAGAATACAGGCGGGCTGGCGCTGTTTTAGTCGCTATTTTGGTCAGGAAACTCGATCGGCGTTTCGCAGCCCGGTATTTCACTGGTTAAGCTGGTGCTTCCCGTTGTTACTTTTTATCTTAATTAGTAGCAATTTTTCAGAAGGAACCTTGCTGGATCTACCGGTTTCCGTGGTTGATAACGATAGTTCTCCGCTCTCAAAGTCATTAATCCGTAAGCTGGATGCAGGGTCTCACGCGCAAGTCGTCGCCTATGATGGGGGGCTAGAGGAAGCATTGCGGCGTCTGCGAAGTGCCCAGGATTATGCTTTGCTTTATATTCCAACCGACTTTGAAGCTGATGCTTTAGCGGGGCGACAACCGAGTATTGTTTTGTATTATAACGCATTGTTTTATGGTGCTGGTTTATATGCCACACAAGATTTCAGTGGATTGATAACAGAAGCCAATAGCACTTTCCGCACTATTATTGCCGGTGAAATGGGGCAAAGCTTACCCCCACTGGCAAATGTAACCCTCTCTTATGGCAGCTTATTTAATGCCAGCGGCAGTTATATTTATTATCAGCAGTTTGCAGCCACTATCCATTTATTACAGCTATTTGTTATCACCTGGATGATTTATGTGTTGGCTCGTAGCAAGGCGCTGCTGACGGCTAAACCTTTCAGTTTGGCGTTGTTGGGTAAGTTGGCACCTTATACCTTATTTTTTACCACATTATTGATGGTTGAAATTGCTATGTTAGTGGGCTTCTTTGGCGCACGGGTTAGCGGCAATCCACTATTTATGCCCCTGATTGGTTTCTTTTATGTGATGGCAGCGCAAAGTATTGGCGTGTTGCTTTTCACCTTTACCAGCAGCGCCATTACCGCTTACAGCTTGATTGGGATTATTGTCAGTATCGCGTTAACCTTTTCCGGCATGGCGGTGCCGGAGCTGTCGATGCCACTACCGGCGCGCATTATTTCCAATCTTGAGCCGCTAACTCATGCCCTCTATGCCATGTTTGATGTATTCCTGCGCCAAGTCCCCGCTAGTGCCATTTTCAGTGTTTGCGCCATTTTGCTGATTTACCCGCTGGTGACCTCTTTGTTGGTGCGCAATCGCCTGCGGGTTCGGCTGCAAAAGCAGGAGACTATCTGATGAATAGCGGATTAAAAAGCTACTGGCAGACATTTAGTCGCGTCTTGATGGGCATGCTGGAAAAACCCATGTGGCTGATGCTGTTGGTATCACTGTGTGTAATGAGTATGGTTTACGCCAATCACACGGTGTGGGATCTGCCCGTCGCGGTGGTCGATCAAGACCACAGCACCGCCAGCCGCCAATTGATTCGGCAGTTGGATGCCACCTCAAAAATTGCCATTAAGACTTATGATAATTTACCCGATGCCCAGCGGGATCTGGCATGGCGTAAACTGTTTGCGGTGATCATTATGCCGACGGATCTGGAGAAGAAGATCCTCAATGGTGCAAGCATTGTGATCCCGGTTTATGGTGATGCCACTAACCGTTTGGCTAACGGGCAGATCCAGCAGGATGTGGTGGCCGCTTATCAACAGTTGTTGAATGAATATAACAGTGGCTTATTATTGCGAAGTGGTTTTACCCCCCGCCAGGCTGAGGTGCTACTGACTCCTATCCGCGGACAAACGCTGGATGTGTTTAATCCCGGCATCAGTTTTGCCGCCATTATTTTCCCCGGTTTGCTTGTGATGCTATTACAGCACTCATTATTAATTGCTTGTGTGCGGGTCAGTATCGCCATGAAAAGCGCACCGTCGGGAAAACCCTCGATTCCGGTTTATCTGGGCGGGCTTTCTGCTCTGTTACCCATTTGGCTGTTTCTGTCGATTGTGTTGTTTGTGTTGTGGCCATGGGTCCTGGGTTATCGCCAGACGGCATCCATTGCGGAAGTGCTGCTGCTGACTTTCCCATTCTTGTTGGCAGTACTGGGGCTGGGCAAGCTGGTGACAGAGTGCCTGCGCAGTGTGGAAATGATCTATCTGACGCTCTCTTTTGTCACCATGCCAATTTTCTATATTTCTGGCACGATTTGGCCGCTACAAGCGATGCCCGGCTGGGTGCGGGCTATTTCCTCAATGCTGCCGTCAACCTGGGCCACTAAAGCTATCGCCGGAGTCAATCAGATGGGGTTGTCATTGCGAGATGTTGGGGGCGACGTACTGATGTTATTGCTGCTGGGGGCGATTTATACCCTGATAGGCATCAGTGTTGGTGCGTTACGTCACCGTGTTGGGCTACGAGCACTGTTCCGACGGAAACGAAATTCAACCTAGCGCCAGTGCCCGTTTAGCCAAACGGGGATGACACCTTCATTTCACCAGTCAATTATTCTGATAATATTCCTGATAAATCAACTATAAAACATTTCATGCTGTTTCAAGTGCTATTATCTGTGATGGATGTGACAACATCGACAAATATCGCATTAACCTTTCTGTTTGAGTGGTTAATTTTTGTTGATGGTCGTCACGCATTTACTGTTGAGAAAATGATGCATAGCAGCGTCGATACACTAGTCAGTCATATATAATTTATATTTATCAATGCATTACTGATTTATTTGTTTTGTGATGAAATAATATGCTGCATGTTGATCTGATATGTAGATTAAAATTCAGAATAAGACTCTTTTTGTAGAATAATTTTCCATTAGGGTCTCTATGCGCAGGCTAAGTTAAAAAAACATTCTCTATTCCTCGGCGTAATATAGCCAAAAAATAAGAACACCTGCCCTCTGCTATTTTTCACAATGGGTTAAATAGCAGATAACTCGCTCTGTACACTTTTATAACAATAAAACCTACTAACCAGAGATTAAGGCGAGACCTATTATGGAAACGGCAAGAACAAATGAGAGTGTCATTTTAATTGATTCTCCGGCAGCAAAAAATGCCAATATGACTGAGAGAGAATGGCGGGAAGCTATTAAGTTTGACAGCACGGATTTTGGCTGGGTAATAATGAGTATTGGGATGGCTATCGGTGCCGGGATTGTATTTTTACCGGTGCAAGTTGGGTTGATGGGATTATGGGTTTTTTTGCTTTCATCTATTATTGGCTATCCTGCCATGTATCTCTTCCAACGATTATTTATTAATACATTGGCAGAATCACCAGAATGTAAAGATTACCCGAGTGTTATCAGTGGATATTTAGGAAAAAACTGGGGGATCGTCTTAGGTGCGCTCTATTTTATTATGTTGGTCATCTGGATGTTCGTTTATTCCACTGCCATCACTAATGACAGTGCTTCCTATTTACAAACATTCGGTGTGACTGAAGGGTTATTATCCGATAATCCTTTTTATGGTTTAGTCCTAATTTGCGTGCTGGTGGCAATCTCCTCCCGGGGGGAAAAACTGCTGTTTAAACTGTCGAGTTTTATGGTGATTACCAAATTATTGGTGGTCGCAGCGTTGGGTATTTCGATGGTAGGGATGTGGCACTTGTACAACGTTGGTATGCTGCCACCCGTGGGTTTACTGATAAAAAATGCAATAATTACACTGCCGTTTACCCTGACGTCTATCTTGTTTATTCAAACACTCAGCCCAATGGTCATCTCATATCGGGCCAAGGAAAAGTCACTGGAAGTGGCTCGTCATAAAGCCTTGCGGGCGATGAATATTGCTTTTGGTATTTTATTCTGCACGGTGTTCTTCTATGCGGTTTCCTTTACGCTGGCAATGGGACACGATGAAGCGGTTAAAGCTTATGAGCAAAATATTTCAGCGCTGGCCATCGCCGCTAAATTCTTCCCCGGCGGATGGGCAACGGTAGTCAGTGTTATTTTAAATATCTTTGCGGTAATGACGGCATTCTTTGGTGTCTATTTAGGTTTCCGCGAAGCGACACAAGGTATTGTGCTTAATATATTACGCCGCATGATGCCACCTGAAAATATTAATGAGCGCTGGGTGCAAAATGGCATTATGGTCTTTGCTGTATTACTGGCATGGGGCGCGATTATATTAAATGCACCAGTCTTGAGCTTTACTTCTATTTGTAGCCCAATATTCGGTATGGTGGGGTGTTTGATTCCTGCCTATTTAGTTTATAAAGTGCCGGCGCTGCATAAATATAAAGGTCTATCTCTAACAGTTATTATTATTACCGGTGTTTTACTGTGTATTTCTCCATTCCTGGCATTCTCTTGAAATAACGGCATCTGACATTACCTGCTGTAAATGTTTGAAGGTATTTACTATGAGTAACACAACTGATTCTGCTTTATGGACGGCGTTTATCCATGTCATTCAACGGGATGTGCAACCCGCCGTAGGGTGTACTGAACCGATAGCCTTGGCGTTGGCATCCGCCATTGCTGCTTCATATTTGCCCGCGAAAGCTGAGCGTATTGAGGCGCGGGTTTCACCAAACCTGATGAAAAATGGTATGGGTGTGACAGTGCCCGGTACCGGCATGGTGGGGTTGCCAATCGCCGCCGCAGTCGGGGCATTAGGCGGTGATCCTGACGGCGGGCTGGAGGTGTTGAAAAACCTCAGCTCGCAACAGGTAGCAGAGGCGAAAACCATGCTGGATCGCGGGGATGTGCGGGTCGATATGCAGGCGGGGGATGAAATCCTGTTTGCCGAAACCACGTTATATCAAGGAGATCAATGGGCTTGTGTCACTATTGCTGGTGGCCACACTCAAGTGGTGAGAATTGTCATTAATGGCAATGTTCTGTTTGAACTGGCGCCAGAGTCCCCGTCAGAACAGGCGGCATGCCATGCTCATGATTGTCTGAAACAGGCGACGGCTCGTCAGGTTTATCAATTTGCCACTCAAGTGCCATTTGAGCAGATTGCCTTTATTTTACAGGCCGCCAAATTGAATGGGGCACTGTCGCAAGAAGGGCTAACGGGCAACTATGGTTTGCACATTGGTGCTTCACTGATGCGTCAGCGCGGGCGGGGGTTGCTGGTGAAGGATTTACTGTCTGATATCATGATCCGTTCAGCGGCGGCATCTGATGCACGTATGGGCGGAGCGCTGTTGCCCGCGATGAGTAATTCCGGTTCTGGAAATCAGGGGATTGCCGCTACCATGCCAGTAGTGGTGGTGGCAGAACACGTCGGAGCCAGTG
>NZ_JBLWEX010000020.1:0-8576 GCF_048323875.1 Yersinia sp. LJYL362 | reverse complement strand
TATTTGGCTAAATATGGCATCCCCACCACGCCAGCAGATTTACAACATCATCGTTGTATCAATATGCGCCTACCAACTATGGGTGGCCTGTATGCTTGGGAGTTTGAAAAAGAAGGGCGTGAGTTAAGAGTTCGGGTTGATGGACAGTTAACTTTCAATAGCATACGACAACGTATTGATGCCGCCGTCATCGGATTTGGTCTGGCCATGGTGCCAGAAGATGCCGTGAAAGCGGAAATTGCCAGCGGTAACCTAATTCGGGTATTGGAAGAATGGTGCGAGCCTTTCCCCGGTTACTATCTCTATTACCCCAGCCGCAGGCAACATACCACCGCGTTTTCATTATTTGTCGACGCCTTGCGTTATCAGCGCTAATCCAAACAAAAACCCCGCCGAAGCGGGGTTTTGCACAATGAGTGGAGTTGACCGGTAAGCCGCTTTCTTTTGGTGAAAAGCGTCGTGGACAGTCATTCCTCTCATGTGTATATCACATAAACAAAAAACCCGCCGAAGCGGGGTTTTGCGGAATGAGTGGAGTTGACCGGTAAGGCAACTAGCCAAATGAAAGGCCGTTTTCCGTTGCATTTACACGTAGTTATAAGGTTAGTGTGTATCTCAGTTTGTATCCCATCATAGCAAGTTAATAACCTTAGCGCAGCCCGACGATGTATCTCACTTGCTGGGGGAAGCCTATTGTCTACCCTATTTCGTTTGTTACACATAAAACACAATTTCAGTTTTTATTTGCCTGATCCATCATTTTCCCTTACCTTTTTGGGCAGATTGCCAAATTGATATTGGCAAATGGATAAATAAGGGATGTTTATGGCTCGTTCGCTAGCTTGTTTGGGTGACAAAACGACTCACGGAGAAATTCGGTCGGCGTCATCGACGTGGTTCGAAGGTCTGAAAGCCGTTGCACAGTCCGGAGATCTCGCGTGGTGTGGAGTGTGTAAGGGTACGTTTCAAATTATAGGCACCGTGTCAGACTGGGCGGAAGACCGACCGTTTGTAGCAACGGGTGATCGTGTGATGTGCAACTGCCCAAATCATGTTGTTATCGGCATGGCGAGGCAGGTGGTTGATCCAATAGTAGAGCGACAGCCACAAACCGTCACAGTGGCACGTCCTGCGATGGCAGAGCCACAACAGTTCGCTCAGTCGGCTAAAAAAGCCAGTTTACCCCCCTATCTCACTGGTGAAAAATCACCTTCTGAGTTTGTGCCGGATTATCCGGTGTTACGTAATACCCACACTCTGCCGGATGATGCCTTACGCACCATGTTGGCACGAACCAATCAAGATGTGATGCTACTGACACTCTCGGAAAGTTTGGAAGTGCTCCAATCATGGGGTTGGAAAGACACGAAAACAGCTTGGGTGGAAACCACTCAATCCGATGTCGGGCAAGTAATGGTTAATTACGGTGTGAATGGAAAGGATGTTGTCACCACCTCAATGATTATTGCTCGATTAGGTGACTTCGGTATTAGAGCCACTGTCTACGTTAATCATAAAGGCACTGAGTTAATCAAACTGACGGGCTATGCCGGTATCAGAAAAGTATTAACCGCGCCGGTATTTGCATTAAAAAACCCGAAGGTGGTTGATTTGGGTATCGGCAAATATGGGCTGAAAAACTCGATTATCAGTGGTGCACGATTAACATTTTATGTTGCAGCCGCTTATCGAACGGTTGATTTTATATTGAACGATGCAACGTCACTGGCTGAGTTTATCGGTTCCTTGGCAACAGATGTAGTGAAAATAGGTATTGCGTCGGCTATTAGTTGGGGGATTGGGACAATCGCTCTAGGCGTTGTTTCTACCGTTGCAGTTCCTTTGGTTGTAGTCGTTGTCGCTGGGTTGGTTTCTGCAATTGGTTTAAACTATTTAGATGATAAATTTGGTTTTACAGATCAAGTTGTTAAGTGCATTGAAGGTGCACAGCAAGAATTTGTAGAAAAAGCTCGCGAGGTGGAACAGGGGCTTTGGGATTTGGGGGCAATGTATGCAGATAAGATGCTTGATAAAGGTAAAGACGTTATTGAGTATGAAGTCAGAAACTATATCAAAGAAGTATTGAGTAACTTTAATACTAGGTGGTTTTAATGTACGAACTCACATTAAAAAGAAGAGTATCTATGTTTTTTGGTGTGCTATTTTTAGTTATACCTTTAAGCGTAGGAGGTGTATATCTGACTTTAGATACCATAAATGAGTATTTATCATTTCCTGATATTATCGTTTTCTCATCTTTTATCATATATGGAATTACGTGTTTTCTTATACTTACCCCTCTTACCTTTCTTTCTATTCCCCCTATTTTTTTAGGTCGTCAAGCACCCGATTCCATCCAAAAGCCTGTATCTAGATTTATTGTCTTCTGCTTTCTTACATCTATTATTTTTCAGATAGGGTTTAGATTTTATTTTATAAATGAATTTGAAAAAAGAGGATATGTAGCTTGTCAGGGCATACCATCAGGCTGGATGCCGGGAATGGCAACTAAGTATGTCACGAGTGAAGCGCTGTGCTTGAAAAAGCCCAATTAAAACGCTCTTCTCTCAGAGAATCTCTTAAGCACTCAATGACCGCCACTGCTACTGACAGTGGCTTTTCGATCGTTATTCAGTGCTGCTTAGCCGTTTCCATAGCGTATAAAACCTAGCTCCGATCTTTTTCAAATATCACCCATCATCTGTCTTAGATACCGAATCTTGTAGTTTAACCCTAGGAACTACGGGAGAAATTTGTGGCGGCACCGCAGCGGAGGTTTACAGGTACACAATGAAAGACTTTCGCTAAAAGGGTTCTAAGGGGAAGCTGGGGCCTAAGCCCCAACTTTGAATCTAACTGCGTTAGCCTACATTAGAATCCGGAGCAGCTTCGTCGTTAGCGGCTCTCTCGAGAAGCTCACGAACACCATCTTCACCGTACTCCTTCACCAAACGTTTAATCTCTTTTTGTGCCTGACTTTCCTTTTTGCGGCAAGCATTATCATGACGTTCCTTGAACACCACTTCCGGCTCGACTTGCAATCTCTCCTGATCTTCTTGGGTAATGAAGAAAAGTGACTGCTTTGTACGGTTGCCTACATCCGATTCGGTCTCAACACGCCGACTCGATATCGGAAATGAGTATTCCTTATCTAAAGCGTGAATCACCGCAGAAGCGCGCTTAACACCGTAATCAGCTGGAATGGTGTAGCCTGATGTTGTGATCGATTTATCATCTAAGAGTGCAGCGAGAACACATACTTGTGTACGGTTTAGTGTCTGGACCGTTTCCAAAGCAGCTGGATGGTTTTCAAAGAAGGTGGTTAGTTTCTGGCGGGCTTGATCGGGTGCGTAATCGTCAGTCACTTTACGCTGGTTAAAATCTTTCGCTGTCATAATGAGTTACTCCATTTCATAACGGATAAACCCAGAGCAGAGATGTAAGCAAGGTTTGCTATAACGCAAAATCTTCTGGAAATTTGCGTCAATTAGCCGTAATGTTATGCCCGGCTTAACCAGACCTGCAAGATTTGGTTGAGCCGCTTCAGTCTCTGAACTGGAGCATGAGCAGCTATCGGGTGTCGGTTCCAAGGCCATTTACCTGATAGCTGCTTTTTCGTTTCTGGGATCCATGATCACCAGAAACTTAATGCTACCACGTCCTCCCTCATTACACATCTAAATTCTACTGATTACGCCTATTTTATGCCCCACAAGGTCACCAAATCGATTCTCCGGGGTTTTATTGTCATTTTTGACATATAGCTAGTTTAAAGGCGATAAACGATTAAAGGCCTATTTAGGTGGTATTTGGTCGTGTGTATAAAAAACCAGTGGTTTAATTTAGTAATGAGAATTAACTTTTTAATATCGATACAGGGGGGGCTTAGTTGGCAGAATTGAATAAAAAAATAGGGCGCAAAAAGCGCCCCTTATGAATTGATTGGTAGTCACAGCATTTTCTTAACGCATAGCTGCCGCATGGGCAGCGCTGCTTGACTGAATCCGAACTGCGACAGTATCTGATTGGGTCTTTTGAAAATATCTGTGACCAACTATCTCATTTAAGTAGACTCCACTAAGACTCCTTAAAGCATTCCAATAGAGTATCAATAACCTCTTGGTGTAAGCCTAATGATACTGTATCGTTTGCCCCACGTTAACGAGACTTGGAGTGGTTATGGCTTCTTTTGGATATGTGCGTGTTAGCAGTAAAGATCAAAATGTGAGTAGGCAAGTTGAAGCATTGCAGAACGCAGGCATAGAAGAGTCGTATTTATTCATTGATAAAGTCAGTGGTAAGAATACTGAACGCCCTGAACTTCAAAAGCTCCTAAATAAAGTCCGTGCGGGGGATAAGGTTACAGTTAAATCAGTAGATCGATTAGCTCGTAACACAAAAGACCTTTTATCATTGTTGGAGGAATTGACGACCAAGGGCGTATCTGTTTATTTTTTAGACAACTCCATGATGTTTGATGATAGCCCCACCAGCAAGTTTATGATCACTATGCTGGGAGCTGTGGGTGAACTAGAACGTAGCTTCATCCGCCAGCGCCAGCAGGAAGGTATAGCTATCGCTAAAGCGAAAGGTGGGGTATTCAAAGGTAAAGCAAGAGATGAAGAGTTACATACTCGGGTAAAGAGCTACCTTACAAATAGCCAGTTATCCGCTGATGAGATTGCTAAGCTATGCGAATGTGGGCGTGCCACGGTGTTCCGTATTAAGAAGGAAATAGCTTTAAGTTGAGGCTGAATTGTTAGGAAAAGCTATCAACGATAAAAAGCTCAATACAGAGCGATTTAAGGCCATTTAATTCATACCCTTTGGGGTTGCATTGCTAGCACTAAAAAAACGTCACAATCAGGTTTACAAGAGCTTCTGACTGCATTAGAGTGCTGTGTCTGTGAGTGATATGAATTAATAATTTAAATCTGTAATCCTAGAGAGTAGGGAGAGCTTTGTTAAGCAGTTTGCTTCTCAATGCTTCTCAATATTCGTGGGAGTCAGTTTACCAAAGAGTCTGGAACCGTCAAAGCGCTTGGTTTTGTCTCCCTGAGAGTATTTACCGTCGTCCTTTGCTAGATAAGATATTCGGTAGACGAACTCCTTTAACTCTCTATCATCGTCTCGTTTAATCATATACGAATTCTTAGGTAAGTGAGCACTCCCCAAGCCTTCAGTAAGATTCATCCACAAGTCATTTATTATCTTGAACAACCCATAATCTACATGACCCGTCTTTTGTACCTGATTCCCAGGTAGTGCAATCCATAGGTGATAGTGTGGTTTTTTGGCTTTTTTAATTTCCCATACCCATCCGTAAGCAAACTTTTTAATCGGCTGATTATCCCATTGCTTAGATTTGAATTTGTCCCTTAACTTAGAAAATAGCTCACTGATCAGGGAGTTAGATTCATCAACACTCATTCCTTCAGGGATGTGTAAGTCAAATCTGAACGCATAAGTACGACTATAGCAACTACGCATCGCATTAATTTCATTGGTAAATTTATCTAAGATCTCAATATAGAGTGGTGAACATTTACGGCTTGTACCGTAGTAAACCTTGTAACTTAATGAGTTATGTAAATACGGACCACTATGAAGGAGCGTAGAGCGCCCCTTTTTCCTCAATAAAACATTAGCCATCAAAATACTCCTAAGTAAAAAAGCAAAAGAAAACCCAGCCAATCTGATGATTAGAATCGAGATAACAGAAAGACATAGCGTGAGGTAGAGATAGGACTAGGATATTATTTAAGAACCCGTAAAAATAGCACACTGAACACAGGACTATGAAAACTACGAATACTAGGCAGTAGAAGGGGAATCACTAAGAAATAGCATAAGGTGAAGGGTTAAATTACGATCCATAAATGTTGCATTAAAAAATACCCATTTCATCTTATATTCAAACAGAGCCTTTGGCAACTGGAAAAGTGGGATTAACCATCAATTTTCTTTTCTCTCTCACCGGTTTCATTACTCAACCGACTGAATAACAAATAAAAATATTCTTTAGTGACCAGACAAATCCATACACCAGATGTCCTCTGCTCGATCATGACTGAAGCTCACAAAATTATGTTCATTATTTCACCAGCAATGGTATTCAATGCGCTCCATACAAACCAATTAATCAATTTTACCGATCGATTTTTGTTTATCGATCGTTATTATTGATCAATAATGTATGGAATGATTAGTTATACCTTCAAGTAACCTTCTGTAAAATTTAGATAATGGGGCTTAAAATGAAAAAGGTCTTGGTAAAGAGCGTTATTGTAGTTGTCATTTTTGGGGCGATGGTAGGGGGCGGTTTGATTGACTTTAGGAGAGGGGATGTAGAAGCAGCTAAAAGAATTCAAGCTGACAACTATGCTACTACCTTTCAAGGTCAAAGTGAGCGGCTTAGTGACATCCAGAAGTCATCTGGTGGCTTATTGGATGTGTTCGATAATATAGGCAGTTGGTGGGAGAATATGGGTGACAGTCAAAAAAAGTAGTATCGTGACAGTAAGCCTTGAAATGAAATCACTGAGATATTTAGTCTTGAGTGGAATACTTATATTCTCAGATAGCCACGCAACGGTGAACACTCTTACATTAATCGATTCCTATCCTACACAGGGCGGCAAAGTCTGTGTTTATAGTGATGGTCATAGAACTGAATCAATCGTGAAGAAAGGGGCTGGTAGTTGCCCCAGTAAGAAGATATTTCGTTAGAAATTTATTATCAAATCCATTCGATACTATCAACTACAGACAATAGGGCAGATAGTTCAAATGTAGTGGTATACACTTGTGTTTGCCCAATCTTAGAATGCTCGTGCCCAACGACTTGCTGAATAAGGTTAACATTCCCAACTTTACTCTGTGCGTTCGTTATAAATGTGTGCCTTAGGCTATGCACGACCCTTCGATTACCCTTAAAACTCACAGGGGGAATTTTAAGGCGATCCCTAATCTGGATAAATGTTTTGCTGATTCGGTTCACATAACCAATTTCAGGAAAAAGATCATTGATTTGGCTTTTGGTTTTTCTACTTTCAACGAAACCTAGAAAGCCCCAATCTACTAGCTTACGATGTAAAGGAATACTCCGAATCCCAGCTTCAGTTTTGCTTTCTTTTATATATATGAAATAGCGTTGGGAATCATCATCAAACTTAATATCCTCCGCATTTAACTTTGCTATTTCTCCCCTACGTGCACCAGTGTAGGATAATAATAAAAACACCCATTTCTCCCAACCAGATAGGCTCAGGAAATGAGTTACGAGCTTTGCCATTTCCTTACGAGAGTACGAACCATAACTTTGACTTTTTGCAGGATACCTAACATTCGCCGTTGGTGAGCTAGTTAAGACATCAACTTCCCGTGTCAAATAACCTGAAAAAAATGACTGACATACTTTTAAATACCCATTAACAGATCTAGAGGAAATCAAATCCTCCTCAGGAATATCTGTATCAAGACATTCCTGAAATGACATATTCCTGTACTTCCCTTTATTCCTCTGCGGTAAGGACTCCGCTATATCCAGCATATCGATTATATTTCTCTTGGTAATTGATACCACCCGTGTTTCAGCCCCAAGTGCAAATTTTATGAACTCAAAATTCGCTTCATTATCTTTTTGGGTTTTAAGTGTCCATTTCTTCTTCTGTGAGGTAAATGCTACAAAATCATTCCAAGCCTCAACCAAGGTAAGCTGATTCTCGCTGTTGGAACCGTCAGCCATTGGTGCAGTGATATAAATAGGAACATTAAGTGTTGGAGGTTTTAAAGACTGAACAATATCGTCATAGTCTTTTAGGTTCCTGCTGAAAAAAGCGGTTCTGGCATCCTGCCACTGTTTGAGGAAATAATCATATTGTACAGAAGCTTCCATAAGCTGATTTGTCATCCCAGTAACATCAAATTGAGCACTGAAATAATCGGTTATATGATCATTGGAAAATGATTTAGCTCCATTGTAAAGAGTATCCTCTAGGTGTTCCCCGGCAAACTCTGAGAACCCTTTAGCTAAATCGACGGGTATTGGCTTACCTCCAGAAGTAGACGCTTCCCTTGCCTCAAATTTGGTTCTACGGGCTTCTTCATGGATTTCTGTTTGAACTTCTAGTAGATAATCATCAATATCACTTTGCGTTAACTGTCTCATTTTTCTCACAATCATCTGTAACTGACTGTTTTCTATCCTACCAAGTTTCAGCAATGAAATGAAAAACATCAGTCTGGATGTGAGGAATCTCGCCCTTTTTATCTCAGTACATGCCAAAGATGACTTAAAAAAGCGGTTATCTGGTAAACGAAAGTAGAGGTAGAAAGTACCATTGCGACGGAACGTATAAGGAAGAGAACAAAAGTTGATGTATCCCATCATGTATCCCACTCAATGTGAAATGCAGACGGGACACACCAACTCATTGTTTTTAAAGAGGAGTGGAGTTGACCGGTAAGCCGGGTTCTGTCGTGGACAGTCATTCCTCTAGGCCAGCAATCGCTCACTGGCTCAAGCAGCCTACCCGGGTTCAGTACGGGCCGTACCATGTGAACCCCTATTTGGC
>NZ_JBLWEX010000019.1:0-8564 GCF_048323875.1 Yersinia sp. LJYL362 | reverse complement strand
AGTGATGTCCATTATCGAGAAGCCGGAGTCAAATAATGAGTTTAAAACAGCATACCCAGGCCATTTTCCGCCAACAATTTAGCCATGAACCTGACATCACTATCAAAGCTCCGGGCCGCGTCAATCTCATCGGCGAGCATACTGATTATAACGACGGTTTTGTGCTGCCCTGCGCCATTGATTATGAAACCGTCATCAGTTGCAGTAAACGCGATGATCGCCAGATACATGTTATTGCGGCTGATTATGACAATCAGCAAGACATATTCTCGCTGGATGAGCCGATTGTCCCGCATGCGCAATACCGTTGGGCTGATTATGTGCGCGGCGTGGTCAAACACTTGCAACTGCGTCATGCCGATTTTGGCGGTGCCTCGCTGGTTATCAGCGGTAATGTCCCGCAAGGTGCAGGTCTGAGCTCTTCGGCTTCCTTAGAAGTGGCCGTCGGCCAGGCGCTACAATCACTCTATCAACTACCTCTGAGTGGTGTGGAATTAGCGCTCAATGGTCAAGAAGCTGAAAACCAGTTTGTCGGCTGTAACTGCGGCATCATGGATCAGCTGATTTCAGCCCTCGGCCAGCAAGACCATGCGCTACTGATCGACTGCCGCACACTGGAAACTCGCGCCGTCCCCATGCCAGAAAATGTGGCGGTGGTGATAATCAATTCCAATGTGAAACGGGGCCTGGTTGATAGCGAATACAACAACCGTCGCCAGCAATGTGAAACCGCTGCGCGTTTCTTTGGGGTCAAAGCCTTGCGCGATGTTGACCCTAACCTGTTCTTCTCTATTCAGGATGAGTTAGATCCTGTGGTCGCTAAACGTGCCCGCCATGTCATTACTGAAAATGAGCGCACTTTGGCAGCGGCTGATGCATTGGCGGCTGGCGATTTGAAATTGATGGGACAATTGATGCACGAGTCTCATATTTCAATGCGCGATGATTTCGAGATCACAGTTCCACCGATCGACAGCCTGGTTGATATTGTGAAATCCGTTATTGGGGAGCAAGGTGGTGTTCGTATGACTGGCGGTGGTTTTGGCGGCTGTATTGTTGCGCTAATGCCAAACTCGCTCGTCGAGCAAGTTCGTGCGGCTGTAGCACAGCAATATCCGGCCTACAGTGGCGGCAGAACTGAAACCTTTTACGTTTGCCAGGCTTCACAAGGAGCGGGTTTATGCTGAAAAACGACGCTGCATCATCAAGCAGTGTTGACCAGTTAGCACCAGATGGTCACCCCTTTGAATTGACCGAGTTACATAATAAAACCGGCATGAGTGTGACGCTGATGGATTGGGGCGCAACCTGGATATCGGCAATATTGCCGCTAAAAGGGGGCGAAAACCGTGAGTTGCTGCTGGGCTGCCAAACCCCGGCCGACTATCTGCATCAGCGTGCTTATCTGGGGGCTACCGTTGGCCGCTACGCCAACCGCATTGCGAAAGCACAAATTATCGTGGAGGGTGAAATCCTCCATCTGATACCGAATCAAGGCGAGAACCAGCTACATGGTGGCCCAGAAGGGTTCCATAACCGGCGCTGGAAAAAGGTTAAGCAAGATGAGAAGCAGGTCACTTATCAGCTGCACTCTCCTGACGGTGATCAGGGTTTCCCCGGTAATCTCACCGCCGAAGTACAGTATCTGCTGACCGAGGATAATCGCCTCGAGATTCACTATCAGGCTCAAGTTGATAAAACCTGCCCGGTAAACCTGACCAATCATGCGTACTTTAATCTCGATGGCGAAGGGAAAGACGTGCGGGCGCATCGATTACAGCTGTTTGCTGACCGCTATTTGCCGGTCGGCAGTGATGGGATACCCACCGGTGGACTCGAAAGTGTTGAAAAAACTGGCATGGATTTCCGTCAAGCGAAAACACTGGCACGCGACTTCCTGCAAGACCGTGGTCAACAACGCGTGAAAGGTTATGACCATGCCTATCTTCTGCATCGCACTTGTGGTGCTACCGAAAGCCCTGCGGCGCACCTGTGGTCTTCTGATAATCAAGTTCAAATGAGCGTTTATACCACAGCACCCGCATTGCAGCTTTACAGCGGTAATTTCCTCGGCGGAACACCTGCGCGCAATGGCGGAACCTATGCCAGCTACACCGGTGTCGCACTGGAAAGTGAATTCTTACCTGATAGCCCTAACCACCCGGAATGGCCACAGCCCGATTGCTGGCTAAAACCCGGAAAAGTCTACCGCGCCACCACCGTTTATCACTTTATCGCGCTATAGCGGATTGCCGCTGCGGCGGCAGTCTCTATTCATCTAAGATATAACCGAAACTACCCATATTCAGCACTACCATCTACGCTTAACTGCATCTGTCAGGGGTTAGTGTTACCTGTTGCCCACCCTTTCAGACCCTCAAACATTATCTAAGGAATTCCTATGCGTCTAACTACCCTATGGTTACTCTCAGCCGGATTGCTGCTCAGTGTGAATGTGATGGCGGCGGATACAGCAAAAACACCCTCACCGGCTCAGGCCGCGCAACAGAAAAAAATGACCGATTGTAACCAGCAGGCGACCACCCAAGCGCTGAAAGGTGATGACCGGAAGAAATTTATGAGTCAATGCTTGAAAGCACAAGTTCATCCTGATGAGAAAGCCCTGACCCCGCAGCAGCAAAAAATGAAAAGCTGTAATGCCGAGGCGGCCACCAAAGCGCTAAAAGGTGATGCGCGCAAAACCTTTATGAGCACTTGCCTGAAGAAAGCCGCTTAATCGCCGCAGTCCTATGGGGTATTGACTACCCCATAGATTAATGCGTTATAGCTAGAGCAGAATCGATTCAACCTGCGGCCTTACCTTCTGATAAAAAATTGGCTATGGTTAAACACTATCGATTGCTGTCTGCGGCAATCCCGCAATATAATGATAATAGTTATCATTGAATATACCCTGAATAATTCGAGTTGCAGCAAGGCAGTCAACACATATGCAGCTTGAAGTTGTAATCGGTATAAATTAGTCATCTGAGGAGTTCGAACTATGGCAGTAACAAAGCTGGTTCTGGTACGTCACGGCGAAAGTCAATGGAACAACGAAAACCGCTTTACCGGTTGGTATGACGTTGATTTGTCTGAGAAAGGCCGTACCGAAGCAAAAGCAGCAGGCAAGCTGTTGAAAGATGAAGGTTTTGCTTTTGATTTCGCCTACACCTCAGTATTAAAACGCGCAATCCATACCTTGTGGAGCATCCTGGACGAACTGGATCAGGCTTGGCTTCCAACCGAAAAAACCTGGAAACTGAATGAACGTCATTACGGCGCATTGCAAGGTCTGGATAAATCAGAAACTGCGGCTAAATACGGTGATGATCAAGTTAAACAGTGGCGTCGCGGCTTTGCTGTCACCCCGCCAGCACTGAAAAAAGAAGATGAGCGCTTCCCAGGCCATGATCCACGTTATGCAAAATTAACCGATGCAGAGCTACCAACCACTGAAAGCCTGGCTCTGACTATCGACCGTGTTATCCCTTACTGGGAAGAAGTGATCAAACCACGCATTGCCAGTGGCGAGCGCGTAATCATCGCCGCTCACGGTAACTCTCTGCGCGCGCTGGTTAAATATCTGGATAACCTGGGCGAAGAAGAAATTCTTGAGCTGAATATCCCAACAGGTGTGCCTTTGGTGTATGAGTTTGACGAAAACTTCAAACCAATCAAACACTACTATCTGGGTAATGCTGATGAAATCGCGGCTAAAGCTGCTGCGGTTGCCAATCAGGGTAAAGCGAAGTAATCACTCCTGATTAGTGCCATTAAAAAACCCCCGTACATCTCAGATGCCGGGGGTTTTTATTTGCCGATAAGTTAATTACTGGCGGCGGGCTTTGACTGCATTTGATAACTGGCGTAACAACACTTCGGTATCTTCCCAACCAATACAAGCATCGGTGACACTTTGGCCGTAAGTTAAGGGTTCGCCACTTTCCAAATTCTGACTACCTTCGACCAGATGGCTTTCAATCATCACGCCCATAATAGATTTTTCGCCCCGAGCAATCTGGTCGCAAACATCCGTTCCCACTTCCATTTGCTTTTTGAATTGCTTACAGCTATTAGCATGGCTGAAATCAATCATAATTTGTGGTGCCAGGCCCGCTTTGCTAAGCCCCTCTTTCACCGCGGCAACATGGGCGCGGCTGTAATTCGGCTCTTTGCCACCGCGCAGAATGATATGGCAATCATCATTACCGGCAGTGTTTACAATCGCTGAGTGACCCCATTTAGTCACCGACAGGAAACAATGTGGCGCACTGGCGGCATTGATAGCATCAATAGCTACTTTGATAGTGCCATCGGTCCCATTTTTGAAACCAACCGGGCAAGACAAGCCAGAAGCCAGCTCGCGGTGAACCTGAGATTCCGTGGTACGGGCACCAATCGCCCCCCAGCTCATCAGGTCAGCCAAGTATTGCGGGGTAATCATATCCAAAAACTCCCCCGCAGCCGGTAAGCCACTCTCATTAATATCCAAGAGCAACTTGCGCGCAATACGCAGACCATCATTGATATTGTAGCTACCATCCATGTGTGGATCGTTAATCAGACCTTTCCAACCTACCGTGGTACGTGGTTTTTCAAAATACACCCGCATCACCACTTCAAGCTCACTTTGCAGCTCTTCACGCAATGTCAGCAAACGAGCCGCATACTCTTTGGCCGCCTGAGTATCGTGAATGGAGCATGGGCCAATCACCACCAACAAGCGGTCGTCCTGAGCACGCAAAATGTTGTGAATCGCTGCGCGAGTCTTGGAGACGATTTCTGCTGCATTATTGCTGGCTGGAAACTTCTCTAGCAGGGCGACTGGGGGCAGGAGTTCCTTAATTTCTTTAATCCGTAGGTCATCATTCAGGTAATTCATAGCTCTTCCATTAAGTCTTGTGACGATCATCGCACAACGTCTGTCTGTATTAATCTAGTTGAACCAATCTAACTGGTGAATTGGATGCTGTAAATCTACTTTATCGCATGAGAAGAGCCGTATAGATAAACCACAACATGGGTGTTATCTATAATATGCTTCAATCATTGAATGAAATCCTATCAGGGCTAACATAGATAGACCGTTCTCGTTCCGTGTTCAGCTTTTACCATTGAAGGATAACTATGTCTGCATCATCGTTTTTCCCACAAGACGGCAACAGCAAGCGCCTGTTAATAGCTTTCGCTGTGACGACTCTGTTTATGGTAGCAGAGGCGATCGGCGGCTGGTTATCTGGCTCGCTGACCCTTCTGGCTGATGCCGGGCATATGCTGACCGATTCTGCTGCATTATTTATCGCATTAATGGCAGTCCATTTCTCACGGATGAAACCGGACTCTCGCCATACCTTCGGTTATTTACGGCTCACCACGCTGGCCGCTTTTGTTAACGCCGCAGCTTTATTATTGATTGTTGTGCTGATTTTTTGGGAGGCAGTTCGGCGTTTCTTTACCCCGCATGAGGTGATGGGTGTACCGATGTTAATCATCGCTATCGCGGGATTATGTGCGAATATTTTCTGCTTCTGGATACTTCATCGTGGTGAGGAAGAAAAGAATATCAATGTGCGGGCCGCAGCCTTGCATGTGATGGGTGACTTATTAGGCTCTGTCGGGGCTATCGTGGCGGCAGTGGTTATCCTGACCACGGGTTGGACCCCCATCGACCCAATTTTGTCAGTTTTGGTCTCGGTATTGGTGTTACGCAGTGCGTGGCGGCTACTGAAAGAAAGTTTTCACGAGCTATTGGAGGGGGCACCGCAGGAGATTGATATCAATAAGTTGCGCAAAGATCTCTGCACCAGTATCTATGAAGTGCGGGATGTTCATCACGTCCATTTATGGCAAGTCGGTGACCAGCGGCTGATGACACTGCATGTGCAAGTGATCCCACCGCAAGACAATGATGAATTACTGCAACGAATTCAGCACCATCTGCTGCATCATTACCATATTGGTCATGCCACCATCCAGATGGAGTACCAGCACTGCAAAGCACCAGATTGCGGTATTAATCAAGCCGCCAGTGCCGGAGAGCACCATCATCACCATCATTGATGTCATCAGTCAGGCGAATGCTTTGGAGCACCTCGCCTGACTGACATTTCCAGCAGCAGCTATTGGACCGAAATATTAATCACTCTGGATAGACAGTGGGCGTGAATGATTACGTGCCGCACTCTTAATCCACAACCAAGAACCATTTAGTGCAATCAGTGTCAGTATCACGTATTCCAGCGCCATGGCGTAAACACCCTGATAGGCGAAAATTGCTACACTGATGACATCAATAACCACCCAAATCAGCCAGTTCTCAACATATTTCCGGGTCATCAAAATCATCGCCACAATAGATAAGACCATCATGGTAGAGTCCCAGAAGGGGAAAGCGTCTGGCTGCAACTCCGGCATTTGGACATTGGCCCCCAAACCTTGCATAACAGTAACTGCCGCACGGGTCAGCCAGGCAAATACCGTATCAATATGCAACGTCATCAACGCGATACCCGCCACGCAGACCACGCCCCAGGCCAATGCTTTCGGCAAAGAGAGCCAACGGATTTTCAATTCCGCCTGGTTATCAGGCGTTTGTTTGCTCCAGGCATACCAACCATAAATATTGGCAACAAAGAAGAATAGCTGTAGCAACAAGCTGGCGTAGAGTTGAATCTGGAAGAAAATCACCGCGAACAACGTCACGTTTATCAACCCAAACAGGTAGTTGATGATTTTCTCTTTGCTGGCAAACCAGATACACAGCAACCCAAACAGCGTACCTATTGCTTCAATCCATGAAAGATCATACCCGCCTGTACCCAGCGGAATATGAACCAATATGTTACTGGTACTAAAGAAATCCATCTGGCTATCCTTTTGCTGTTAATACAGTAGTGAATATACTCTAAATAATTCGAGTTGCAGGAAGGCGGCAAGCGAATGAATCCCGACGAGCTTACTGTAGTAAGTGATTCGGGTGATTGAGCGCGGCCAACGCACATGCAGCTTGAAGTATGACGAGTATAAATGCTCACGCGTTGCCTTTGATCTGTAACTTCAACTGATTAGCAAAATCCAACATGCGATTTAGCGGTATCAGCGCCTGCTGACGCAATTGTTCATCAACATGTATCTCATGCATAACCCCCCCCTGCTCCAGCCCCTCAGCAATCGCTTTAAGGCCATTCATCGCCATCCACGGGCAATGCGCACAGCTTCTGCATGTTGCACCTTCACCAGCAGTGGGTGCTTCGAATAACTCTTTATCCGGACAAGCCTGCTGCATTTTGTAAAAAATACCCCGATCAGTTGCTACAATCAGCTTTTTTTGGGGCAGTGTTTTTGCCGCCATGATCAACTGACTGGTTGAGCCGACAGCATCAGCCATATCAACAACAGCTTGTGGCGACTCAGGGTGAACCAACACCGCAGCATCGGGGTGTAATGCTTTCATCTGGGCCAGAGCCTGGGTTTTAAACTCGTCATGGACGATACACGCCCCCTGCCAACACAGCACATCTGCGCCACTCTTTTTCTGAACGTAGTTGCCAAGATGCCGATCCGGTGCCCAGATTATCTTCTCGCCCAAGCTATCGAGATGCTCGATTAACTCAACTGCGATACTGGAAGTGACCACCCAATCAGCCCGGGCTTTGACCGCCGCAGAGGTATTGGCATACACCACGACAGTACGGTCAGGGTGACTGTCGCAGAATGCGGCAAATTCATCAGCCGGACAGCCTAAATCCAGCGAACATTCAGCATTGAGAGTGGGCATCAATACTTGCTTTTCGGGATTGAGGATTTTAGCCGTTTCCCCCATAAAGCGCACACCAGCGACCAGTAAAGTCGATGCCGGATGACTGTTACCAAATCGCGCCATTTCCAGGGAATCAGCAACACAACCCCCCGTCTCTTCGGCCAAGGCCTGAATTTCGGGGTCGGTATAATAGTGAGCGACTAACACGGCATCGCGTTGCTTCAGCAGTGTTTTGATTTTCTCACGGTAAAAGGCTTTTTGGTCCACATCCAGCGGGACAGGGCGCGCAGGGAAAGGATAAATAGCCGCATTCACATCAAAAGTTTCGCTCATCGCTCACATCTCTATTGCCAGTGATTCCGGAGCCACAGTGTCTCTCTGGCCGCCAGTAAGATTGATTTGTTTTTTATCCTAAACAAAATACTCAATATCTTGCAAAAAGTCGCCAGACATTGTCTAAAAATGGCAAAAATGTTTAATAGAGTTAAAAATAATGAGAAAAGCTGAGTGGTGGAGGGAATATCGGATGATTATAGGGAGCGGTTTAAGGTTCAGGAATGAGAAGTATAAATGATATTGCCGGGAAAGATATCACTGGGAAGGTGAACATAATGGTGGATCGTGCGGGATGACTCGGCCTGCGGACTCGCCCTTCGGGTCAACGCTGCGCGTTGTTGTCTCGCTTCGCTCGGCTCGAACCTGAACGCAGGTCTCACCCACACGATTATTGTGTAGTATGCGGCTTCTGAGTCTGGGGGGATATTTCGATACCTGAGAGAATGGTGGGTCGTGCGGGATGACT